>JALQZD010000067.1 GCA_023258495.1 Polaribacter sp. | reverse complement strand
ACTATGCGGTATTGAATACTGATATTTCTTTTACGAAGGAACAAATTTTGGAGGAGGTTCAAAAACATCCAGAGCGATTTTCACCAAATGTTTTGATTCGACCTTTGTACCAGGAGGTAGTATTACCAAATCTTTGCTATATCGGTGGAGGAGGAGAGCTGGCTTACTGGCTACAACTTAAGGCCTATTTTGAACAAAGTGAAGTTACCTTTCCGATGTTACTGCTGAGAAATTCTGTTCAGGTGGTTTCTACGAAACAGCGGAGCAAACTTGAAAAATTAAATATGTCCTTGGAAGAGTTGTTCTTGAAACAAAAGGAGCTTCTAGATAAAAAGGTAAAAGAAAATTCCGATTTAGAATTGAATTTTTCAGACAAAATTACATTTTTACAAAATCAATTTGACGCATTGCGAAACGTTGCTGGACAAACTGATCCTTCATTTATTGGGGCGGTTAATGCTCAGGAGAAAAAACAAATCAACGGTTTAAGAAATTTAGAAAAGCGATTGTTAAAAGCCGAAAAACGTAGATTACGAGAATTGGTATCAAGAATTACAAAGCTACAGAATGAATTACTTCCAAATGGTGGGCTAGAGGAGCGACAGCGCAATTTTAGCGAGTATTATTTAGAATATGGTCCTGACTTCCTTCAACGAATAAAAAACGGTCTTAAGCCTCTTGAAGGTGTGTTCACCATTCTCGAACTTTAAGTAAATACGATATCTTCAATTTTATATCGAGTACAGATCCTATTCATTAGTACATAGACCAGCATATGAATAAAAACGAGGCACATAAAAGCGTAAAGTGGCACTCCAAATAACTGATACGGCCAGTAATAGGTCCAAACTCCCAGATAAATCGTAATCATTTCGCCAAATGCAGGGAGAGTTAAACATAACAGAATAGCTAAAAGGATTTTGTTTTTTTGAGACGGATTAGATAAAAAAGGAATGAAAGTTTGTTCAACTTTGTAGAGATAATCGAAGGCTAACATCCATGCGAATGGCAACCAGTATGGAAGTTTACCGCTTATTTCATGATATTCCCAATATCCGTTGGAAACACCCCAGATCTCTCCAATTATCCCACCGAATCCGGTAAGTAACATTCCGATGAGTAACAACCAGTTTTTATCTTCAGGCTTGATGATGTCGCGGAAAACATTATAGAATACTTTTAGCGCTAAACAAATGGCAATAATCAGGTCGTATTCTTTTAATAAACCAATAAAAACTCCAGCTACGATAAGTTTCCCTAATGCTTTTCCAATTTCTACTAAAAGTGAACGGGTTTTCAATTGTCCTGATTTACGGTTTTCAAATAAAAAAAACCAAAGCTACAAATTGCCTTGGTTGTCAAATTATATTTTTAACAAATTATCGGATGGTTCTATCGAAGTCAATATAATAGCCTTGTTGTGTTAAATCACCATCCACTTCACCTCCTAATTTTTCTTTACGACGTCTTAAATAGATTTCTTCGTAATCTTGAGTATAGTGAGGAGAGGTAACGACATTCACATCAAATTTTATGGTATTAAAGATATCATTTTCAGTATTGGCCACTATTGTTATATAAAATTCAACAAATCCAATATTTTTAGCACTATCGTAATCAACTGTAATAAATCCGAAGTCATCTTTACCAATTGATCCTGTAGGGAAATCAATATCTAAACATCCACAGGAAGCCTGCACTTCATAAATGATTAAAGGTGTATCACCACGATTCCAAAATTTGTATGAGGCCGTTAATTCAGAACCTCTTAAAATTGGGTAATAATGACGATCTGGATCTAAAAATTCAATTTTGGTACGTTCTACATTTTCAATATTCGGCTTTCTTAGATCACAAGAACCAAGGAAAATAAAAAATCCGATTAGCAGAAGTACTTTTTTCATAGCGATAAAGGTATTAATTTTTTTAATTAAAAATTATTTCATCCACCGCGAGCGTGTTCTTACCTCGCTTATTATTTTTTTCAATTATAATCAAAAATTCGTCGGATAATTGTTCATTGTCATATCGAGTTGGTAAGTTAAGAATGAATTCTTTTTTTGTTAATTTTTCATCGTTCCTTGGTAACATAAATGACTTAATTGTATTGTTTTTAGTACCCTTCAATCGAATACGATACGGGAAGTAAATACCATGCTTTGTGTCTTGTAAAAATGAAAATGTGATTTGTTTAGATTCTTCAATATCAGTCTTTTTCACCTTTAAAACTAAATCATCTACGGAGCATAATATCCAGTTGGTATGATAATCTAATAGTCCGAAAGACCCATCATTCAAAAGACTGGTATTGGTATAATCTTCATCCAGACTTGATAAAACATCAAAAGGCTTTTTGAAAAAGTAATTGTTTCTTTTATCATATCGGTAAATAGTTTCACGCCAACTTTGAATATAACTTGTAATGCTATATTGAACTTCGTTATAGGTTGATATTTTTGCTAATCTGCTATAGGAGTCCAATTTATCTAATAAGGTTCTAACTTCGTTTTTTACACGTATTTCATTATTGTACAAATCACCATAACCATAGGTTCCAAATCCGTAATCTCTCATCACTTCCAATTTTAAGAAGGTGAGGGCAGAAGCGATTTGAAGAAAGTTTTCATTGTACGTATTGCTTTCTGCATAGGTATCGAACTCATCATAAACGGAAAACAAAAGTTCAGGATCTAGGTATTTTGCTGCCATTTCGTGAATACCAGAATAAATACTTAATTCTTTATTGCTATTGTAAAAGGAGTCATTGATATAGATGTAAAACTCAGAAAGTATTTTCGCTACTTTTTTTGAATAATTGGCATTTAAAAATGAAGTAATTTCTTTATTTAAATCAATGTCTGTATCCCAAAGAAGCTTTGCGAAAACATGTGTTTTTAAATCTTCTAAAGCGCTATAATTGTATTCACTTCCGTGAAGGAAAACACCACGTACTCCCAATCTTTTATAAAGTTTTAGGTTGTCTTGGGTTACTCTCAAAATTGGGTAAAAATCAAAGTAATTATCAAAGTTTACAGTGTAGTCCCAAATGTAAACATCATCTACATGCTCTTTCCAGTTTTTTATATCGCGTTCAAATTGTTCGAAATATTTGGAGTTTTCAATAGGAATACCTTTTTGAATGTTAATGGTGCTGTAGAAAAGTCCAATATTTTTCTCTGCTCTGAAATTTGGAACTTCGGTAACGGTATTATAATGTGATGTGAAAAAGTTGAGGTCTCTATGTTTTTTAGCCAATTTGTTTAAAAAGGTAAAAACAGCAGGCGATGCATTTTTAGCCGTATTACCAACTTTTCGACATTTTTCACACATGCAGGCTAAACCATTGTCATTAGGGAGAATCATAAATCTGCTTAGTGCGTTATCGCTTTCATAGATTTTAATAACTTCCTGACTCAAATTGTTCAATAAATCATCGCTAGAAAAACAGAATTGATTTTTATTTCTTCTTCCGTTGACTTCTGCATAAACCGTTTCTTTTAATTGATATTTCCTTAGAATTTTAGGTAGGTTATGTCCCCAAATTCCCCAGTTAAGGTCTAAATAATTGGTCTTATTCCAATGCGAGTAATCTGTTTTGAAGTTTCTCGAAAAATATGGTTCTCGGTAGGAAAAATCTGCTTTATAGCAATAGTTGAACCTTGAGGGCAAATCAATCTTGTAGACCTTATTGGTTTTCGTCTTTTGTCTACTTTTTTCGGCGTAGGTCAGATTTGTAAAGCGTTGAAAAAACTCATTAATACCAAATGTCAAATTCTGTAATGAACTCGCTGTAATCGTAGTGTTCTGATTGGCCTTACCAATACAAAAATCTTTGTTCTGGTCTGGATTTATACGAAGTATGATTAAATTTTCATTGTCTGAAAATTTATTGACTTGATGAATTTTTAATCGAGTACCCGTAAGGATTTCAAAGTTATTTTGAAATTCTATTGCAGCCTTTTGCGTGTATACATCAGAACCAAATGGGATATTTATTCTGGGAAAAACTTTTGATTCTAAGGAATAGAGAATCATTTTATTCTGAGCGCTGGCGTATGCACCTAATAGAAATAATATGATTACAATAATCTTCTTCACTATGAATGAGGCTTATAGGAATTAAAATTTGGTAGTAATCGTAATTCCGAGGTTGTATTGGTTCGTATAGTTATTCAACCTAGTGGCGAAATTATACCAAGTACCGTCAATTAAAATAGACGTTTTAGGAGAGAGATTGTGTTTATATCCTGCGCCAATCATGGTATTTATGAATTCAGTAAATGTATTCTGCTGGAACTGCACCTGCTGATCAAATGGAGCACTACCCCCAGATAGTATGAGCGATAGAAAATCTCCCTTTGGATTCAAGGTGAAACGAGCTTGGCCCATTATATTACTGTAGAAGAATAAATTATCTCTCATTATGGATAACTTCGCATTAACCCAGACATCATCCCAGGATCGTGCTGCACCCAATCCAAGGGTGAAATAATTAACATCATTCTGCAGTCTGGCTACACTAATCCCAACTCTTGCCTCATAATTATTTTTTAATGCCTTGTAACCATTGGCATACAGCTTTAATTTGGGGAAAAATTGTCCTCCGAAAAGCAGTCCCGCATCTGCGTAAAGCGTAGGAGTGAATACCCTAGAATAGTAAGGCCCGATCTGGAATGCTACACCATTTCGACGTGCCGCATAGTTCAGATCTAAGCCAAAAGTATTCTTTTTATCGTATTTGTGTCTGTACGTAATACCCGCAAAGGACGTACTAAATGCTAATGAATCTGAAGTTGCTTTTAGGTACGTAGCGCCTAACTCATTTTTCAGCTGAGTGGCTCCTAAGGATTCGAGGTAAACATTCCATTGTTGCTGTTCATACGGATTGTCTATCTCTCTGTATTTCTGGTAATAATATGCCGAATCATATTGTTTTAATAACTCAAAAACTACACCTTTCTTATATCGTAAAAAATTATCATTCGGCGCTTTAGCCAATTTCTGATCGATGAATTGCAATGATTCTTCATAAGGTTTTTCAGTAATGTGCAAATTGATCAATCGCATCATTGAACCTTTGTCCTCAGCGTTTAGCGTGTAGGCAGAATCGTAATTTTTTAAGGCCTCATCTACTAATCCGCGTTCTTCTTGATCTTTAGCTTTATAGAATAAGACTTCACCTAAAGCATTTTTGATTTTTCTATCATACTTATAGATCAATTTTAAAGAATCCAATATTTGAATTGAATTATCAAACTCCTTATTAAGAGAATACATATTTGATAATTTCAATTTGAAGTTTTTGTTTTTCGGATAGTATTGCAAGGCCTGTTGTCCGTATTGAATTCCCTTCGGATAATTTGGAATTGCAGATGAAGCATTAATGGCTAGATTTAATAACAGTTTATTGTCTTCATCACGTGTCAATCCGTCCTCAACTACAGGAAGTACTTGACTATACCTTCCTTCTCGCATCAGGTAAGTGGCATATTCTTCGGTTTGAGAAACGTAAATTGTTGGATATCTATCGTTAAGAGGGTATTGTGTTTCCAGATTTCTTGTGATTTCCAAGGCATCATCAAATAATTCCATTTGCTGATACAAAGTTGATTTCTTCAACAAGTATTCAGCATTATTAGGATCTAATTGGATGAGTTTATCAATCTGTTCGGTAGCTTCATCAAATCTTTTCTGAAGTAGGTAAATGCTAAAAATTTGTTGTTCTGCTTCTTTGGTGAAATCAGGTGATGATACCAAATCTTGAAAAATTGGTAAAGCTTCAGGATATCGCTGTTCAAGAATATACCTTTTTCCAGTCTCGTACATCAACTCGTTGTATGCATAGGAAACATCTGCATCATTGGGAAATTTTTCATGAAGATTTAGTACAGATTTTTCGTATTTCGTAGTTTCCTTTGTAGCTCGGTATAACTGCATTTGTTTTACCAAGAGTGATTTAGAATTCGGATTTCTTCGAAGGGCTCTATCCAAATGATACTCAGCATCGATATAATACCCTTTTCCTAAGGCGTTGTTTATAATGTAGTTCAGTGATTCTGAATTTCCATTAATGTCATACAATTTTTTATTTAAAGTATATGGATCATTATACTCATTGAATCTTGACGACTCTTGCATTAAATAAGGCATTGTATTTGATCGTAAGTCTCCAAATTTTGCCGGATCCAAAGTATTGATAAAGGTAATCGCCTCTTCATACCGTCCTAATTCTTCCAGTAGACCGATTTTCTTTTCGATTAGGGTGCGATCTTCACGAAGTTCAAGAAGTGCTCTATTGACGAATACTAGAGCTTCTTCTTTATTACCTTTTAAGATTTCGTTTTTGATAATTCCCAAATAGGCATCTTTGTTATTTGGGTTGTAGTCGATAACAGTTTTATAGATTTGATTGGCTTCGTCGTACTTTTTGTTTTTGGTAGCATCTGTACCATCACCAATCATAATGTAGTTATATTGTTCTTGAAGTTCTTTATCGTCAGGATAAATTTGCTGAATCCGTTTCAGTGAGCGTTCTGCTTCTTCATAATTACCCATTTCTTTGTAAATGGCAATTTTTCTTCTCCACCATCCTCGGCTGTAAGGAGTAATTTCTAGGAGTTCATTCACATAACATACAGCATCTGAATATCGCTTTGTTGTTTGCTCAACATTCACTAGATATTGAAGTACCGTAATATCTTTTCGACGTTTTTCATAAACTTGCTTCAGAACGAATCTACTGGAATCGTATCGGCCTAATTCCAAATATGATTTCCCTAATAAAATTTTTAAATCCAGATCATTAGGGGCAAGTTTTAAACCCTTTAAACTTAGTCTTGCAGCATTTGCGAAGTTTTGCTGCTCTAGATTTCTTTTCGCGTCATCAAAATACTCATCCGAAGAATCGTATTCTTGTGCGTAGCCATTTAAACCGATAAACATGGCTGCAGTTATGGTAATTATAATACGAATTAGCTTCATTATAAGGCGTTTAGGTTTTTATAGGTTCAAACTTCCCACCGCTTTCATCTTTCCTTTTTCGCTGAAAAATATTCGGCCTTTTATTTTTATTTGTATCGTTTGATTGATTGTTGTCGCTATTGTTTCTTGTATCATCTTTTTTGTCAAATCCTTGACGTGTCATTGTTCCCCATGCCAATTCTCGGGATGTAATATAACTATAATACCCTTTTAACGAGAAGAACATGATTAACGGGTGGTACAAGAATGGTTCCAAAATTGCTGTTACGAACAATGCCAACACCTCCCCGGTTGTTTTGTAGTACTTGAACGTCATCTGATCCCATATTATTACGATAGATGATACCATAACCGCAAAGGCATAGGAATAAAATAAAATCAAAGGAGCAAAAGTCCAGTTAATTAAACCAAAAATTAACAGGAAGACCGTAAACAAAATTCCAAATACTTCGATAATCGGAGCAAGGAATTCATATATAAAGACGTAAGGGAATGTTACCATTCCTAAGTTTTTGTATTTCGGATTAAAAAGTACGGCCCTATGGTCATAAAACATCTGGAAGAGTCCACTTGCCCAACGTGTTCGTTGTCGACTTAAGATTTTTAGGTTAGGTGGTCCTTCAGTCCAGCAGCATGATAACGGAATGTATCCAACGCGATATTTCAGTCGATTATTCATCATGTGTACACACATTCGCGTCAACATATCCATATCTTCGGCGTGTGAGTCGGCACCATATCCACCTGCCTTAATTGCAATCTCTTTATCAAACATACCTAAACCTCCAGATACGTTGGGAACAGAGTTTATCAATTCCCATCCCATTTTACCAAGTAGATAGGATCGAATGTATTCCAACTCTTGGAATCTCGGGATTAATGCTTTTGGTGGACGAACACGTTTAATCAGACCTTCCTCAATATCACAATTATTGGACATTCGGAGTGTAGCACCCACCGCAATAACTCGTTCCTTTGAACTCAAGATCGGCCTGATCATTTTCGTGAGTGTGTTACGAGCAAGAATACAATCTACATCGGTATTAAGATAGTACGGGAATACTGAGGCGTTAAGGCCAGCATTAAAGGCGTCCGCTTTTGTTCCACCATTTTCTTTATCCACAATCGTAAGGATATCATACTTTGGATTGGTGGATTTAAATGTTCGCTTATATGGTTTTGTTTTTACTTTTTCTACGTATGCAAAAGGAACTTCAACAAGTTCGAATTCTTCAATAAGAAGATCAAGGGTTTTGTCTTTACTACCATCATTCACGATAATCACTTCAAATAATGGATATTCAAGTGTAAGAAGTGATTTTACATTTACAATGATGGTTTTTTCTTCATTAAAGGCAGGAGCAATTACAGAAATCCCTGGCGCCAGGTCAGATTTTAGTAATTCTTCATCGTCAATATCAGTGTTGTAATTTTTATATCGGTTGATTGCTAAAAAGGAAAAGATGGCTAGAACTATATAACTTATGATTAATGAAGTTGCATAGAAGAATATGAAATACTCATAAATAACTGTAAATATTTCTAGCATCTATTTGAATTTAATAAGAGGCGTTTCTACATGTTGCAAAATGGTCTGATCAAAACCTTTCAGCGTTGTTTTCAAATTCTGAAAGGCAACCCTACCTTCATAGCTATAGTTCAAAATTGCCTCCGCAATAATTTTCTTCGTATCGGTATTATTCGAATCATCAAACGCTTGTTGCAAGAATGATAATGACAAACCGGTATTAAATTTCTGAATGGTTTTAATAATCGCCACCTGACAAATTTCTGGTTCTGTATAGTATCGTTCAATCAACGTCGGTTCTATTTGTTTTAAATTTAAAATTCCAATAGTATCAATCGATACGGAACGCACCATCGCATCTTCATCATCTAGTTTTTCGATCAAAATATCATCAATACCTTTTTGTTTAAAATGGCCGACCATTTTGACAAGAAATATGACCAGAGATTTGTTCTTAGAATAGTTAATCCATTTACCTAACCCCTCCAGATTTCCTCTTTCATTTTGAAGTTTTAAATACTGCAATAATTCTATCTCATCCCATTTGGTCAATGTCCCTTCAATCTCGTTGAAAAATCGATATGGGTCAGTTGCACTTAATGCAAGATAAGAGTTTCTTGCTTCGTTTCGTAATTTTTTATTTCTACTGTAGGCGTATTGCAGAATTTGGGCATCGAATTTACTTAATTCTAAAACGAATGCTTGTTGAAAGGCATCAATGACCTTGCTATTAGATCTCGATCTGAATTTTTCCTCTAGATGTTCAATTAAACCAAGCGCATTAATGATTTCATCGTAGTTATTAGATTCATATTCACTTTCGTTTTTAATTTGAACTAAAACGTCTAATCCGAAATCTAAATTTTCTTCGTTTATCTCACCCAGTATATCTTCAAATCTATTAAAAATTTCTTCAGCTGAGTAATTTTTATCGTTAAATAAAACATCCTCAAAAAGCATCCGTGTCTTCGGTGTATTTTCCTGAATTTTTCGCTGTTGTTTGTTGTACCTTTTACGAATAATGTATACGATGATTACCGTACAAATGGTAATTACAAGGAAGATAAGGGTAAGTACAATGGTTATTTGTATTATTAGGGGGTACGTTTTGATTCTATAAACGAACGTTAAAAACCACTCCACAAAGCTCATTCAGTCTGCTTTTTTTCTATGTCCTTACATTGAGGGATATGCACTGTCTTACCGATATAAACAAATATATATAAATTTCGAAAATATATGATTGTTATCAACAATTTTTACCGAAATTGTTGAGCTCCTGTGGATAAATTGTTAATATCTATAAGTGAATCACTTCGTCGTAGGCATCAGCAACGGCTTCCATAACGGCTTCACTCATCGTTGGATGTGGGTGAATAGCTTTTAAAATTTCGTGTCCTGTAGTTTCTAATTTTCTTGCTACAACTGCCTCTGCAATCATATCCGTAACGCCTGCACCAATCATATGGCAACCTAACCATTCACCGTATTTTTCATCAAAAATTACTTTCACAAAACCATCTGGAGTACCTGCGGCTTTTGCCTTTCCAGATGCAGAAAACGGGAACTTACCTACTTTGATGCTGTATCCTTGTTCTTTCGCCTTGTCTTCGGTTAATCCAACAGAAGCGATTTCTGGTGATGCATATGTACATCCTGGGATGTTTCCATAATCAATTGATTCGGTGTGCAAACCTGCAATTTTCTCTACACAAGTAATCCCTTCTGCAGAGGCGACATGCGCGAGTGCTGGGCCTGGAGTGACATCTCCAATAGCATAATAACCTGGCATATTTGTTTGGTACCAATCATTTACCAAGATTTTATCTCTATCCGTAATGATTCCAACATCTTCTAAACCAATGTTTTCGATGTTTGTTTTGATACCTACAGCCGATAATACAACATCTGCTTCTAACACTTTTTCACCTTTACTGGTTTTAACCGTGGCTTTGATCGTGTCTCCCGAAGTATCAACAGATTCAACGGAAGAATTAGTCATAACCTTAATACCCGATTTTTTAAACGAACGCTCCATTTGCTTGGAGATATCCTTATCTTCAACCGGAACAATATTTGGCATATATTCAACAATTGTTACGTCTGTTCCCATGGAATTATAGAAGTAAGCGAATTCAACTCCAATAGCTCCAGAGCCTACAACAATCATGCTTTTAGGTTGTTCTGGTAAAGTCATTGCCTCACGGTATCCAATTACTTTTTTCCCATCTTGAGGTAAGTTTGGTAATTCTCTTGATCTCGCTCCAGTTGCAATAATGATATGATCTGCGCTGTATTCATTTACTGTTCCATCAGCAGCAGTAACATCTAATTTTTTCCCTGGTTTTACTTTACCGAAACCTTCGATTACATCGATTTTATTTTTCTTCATCAGGAACTGAACACCCTTACTCATTCCGTCAGCAACATTTCTACTTCTTTGCACAACGGCGGTGAAATCTTTGTCAATTGCTTCAGCTTTCAATCCGTATTCATCAACGTGTTTTAAATATTCAAAAACCTGGGCAGATTTTAAGAGTGCTTTTGTAGGAATACATCCCCAATTCAAACAAACACCGCCTAAACTTTCTTTTTCTACAACTGCCGTTTTAAATCCTAGTTGTGAAGCTCGAATCGCTGTTACATATCCGCCTGGTCCACTACCTAAAACAATAATATCGTATTTCATAATCTATAGATTTCTATATGTTGAGAATTTTGAGGTACAAAAGTAACAAACAGACCTTAAAATCCTCGGCTTTACTAACTTTTTTACATGCGTTCGGGAACATTAATTCCGAGAAGTGAAAATGCTGTTTTTATGATCTCGCCTACCTTTTGAGAAAGTTGCACTCTAAACTGCTTTATATCAGGATTATCCTCTCCTAAAATGGATACATTTTGGTAGAAAGAATTGAACTCTTTTACCAATTCAAAGGTGTAATTCGCAATTACGGCCGGAGAATAATTATTCGCCGCTTGTTGAATCGTTTCTGGTAACAACTGAATTTGTTTGATTAATTCGCGTTCTCTTTCATGTAGATTTAGCTTGCTAATTTCTAAATCCGTGCTGTAGTCAAAATTTGCTTTTCTTAAAATCGACTGAATTCGAGCGTAAGTATATTGAATAAACGGACCTGTATTTCCTTGAAAATCAACTGAGTTTTCTGGGTCAAAAAGGATTCGTTTTCGAGGATCAACCTTCAAGATAAAATACTTTAGAGCACCTAATCCAATGGTTTTATACAACGTATCTTTCTCTGCATCTGTAAAATCTTCAAGTTTTCCCAACTCCTCAGAAATTGATTTTGCTGTGTCTGCCATTTCAATCATTAGGTCATCGGCATCGACAACTGTTCCTTCTCTGGATTTCATTTTTCCTGATGGTAAATCAACCATTCCATAACTTAAATGGAATAAATTTTTAGCCCAATCAAATTCTAATTTTTTCAGGATTAAAAATAACACTTGAAAATGGTAATCCTGTTCATTTCCGACTGTATATACCATTCCGCCGATATCAGGAAAATCGGTAACCCTTTCAATTGCTGTTCCAATATCTTGCGTCATATATACTGCTGTTCCGTCGGATCGGAGGACAATTTTTTCATCTAACCCTTCATCCGTTAGGTCACACCATACAGAGCCATCATCACGACGATAGAACACACCTTTTTTAAGCCCTTCTTCAATTACTTTTTTCCCTAGCAAGTAGGTGTCACTTTCATAATATAATTGATCAAAATCAACTCCTAAATTTTTGTAGGTAATATCAAAACCATCATATACCCAGGAGTTCATTTTCTTCCATAACGCAACAGTTTCTTCATCTCCACCTTCCCATTTTCTCAGCATTTCCTGAGCTTCTAAAAAAATTGGGGCCTCTGCTTTTGCTTCGTCTGCTGATTTACCTTGATTGATGAATACTTCAATTTCTTTTTTGTATTCCTGATCGAATTTTACATAGTAATTTCCGACAAGTTTATCACCTTTCAGGCCAGTAGACTCCGGAGTTTCTCCATTTCCATAGCGTTTCCAAGCCAACATCGATTTACAGATGTGGATTCCACGGTCATTTATGATCTGAGTTTTGTACACTTTCTTTCCAGAAGCTTTCAAAATTTCAGAAACGGAATATCCCAATAAATTATTTCTGATATGGCCTAAATGCAGAGGTTTGTTCGTGTTGGGAGAAGAATATTCAACCATTACAGAAGAATCTCCAGCCGAAGGATTTACTTTTCCGAATTCTTTTTGATTGTAGATTTCTTTGAAGAACTTCAGGTAATAGGAATCTGAAATTTTAAGATTTAGAAACCCTTTTACCACATTGAATCCAGAAATTAAATCAACTTTTTCTCGAACGTATGCCCCAAGTGCCTCACCAATCTGAACTGGATTTCCTTTTTTATACCGTAACATCGGGAAAACGACAACCGTAATATCTCCAGCGAATTCTTTTCTTGTAGCCTGAAATTCTACGGATGGTAATTCTGCCCCAAATAATTCTAAGAAACCTTGTTTTATTGATGCTTC
>JALQZD010000008.1 GCA_023258495.1 Polaribacter sp. | reverse complement strand
CTAAGAAATCTTCATTTCGAGTCGTCGCACCTTTTTGACCACGACCTCCCCTATTCTGAACTTTATACTCATCTAAATTTGTCCGTTTTAGGTAACCCGCATTCGAAATGGTAACGACCACTTTTGAATTCGGAATCATATCCTCGATACGCATATCTCCTCCAGAGTACTCGATAGTAGATCTTCTTTCGTCACCATACTTGTCACGAACCTGAATCAATTCTTCTTTAATAATATCGTAACGTCTCGTTTCGTTATCAAGAATGTCTTTCAAATCAGCAATAGTCAACAAGATTTCGTCATACTCCGCACGAAGTTTATCCTGTTCTAGACCGGTTAACTGACGTAACCTCATTTCGACAATAGCTTTCGCCTGAATCTCTGACAATTCAAAACGTTTCATTAAGCGTTCACGAGCTTCATCAGCATTTTTCGACCCTCTTACGATTTCAATTACCTCGTCAATATTATCTGAAGCGATAATTAATCCTTCTAAGATGTGCGCTCTCGCCTCTGCTTTGTTTAATTCGTATTGGGTTCTACGTACAACTACATCATGTCTGTGCTCCACAAAGTAATGAATCAATTCTTTCAGATTCAATTGCTGTGGCTTCCCTTTCACTAAGGCAATATTATTGACACTAAATGAAGTCTGTAATTGGGTGTATTTGTATAATTTATTCAGAACGATATTCGGAATCGCGTCACGTTTTAAAACATAGACGATTCGCATTCCGTTTCTGTCGGACTCATCGCGGATATTAGAAATACCTTCAATTTTTTTATCATTTACCAATTCGGCAGTTTTGCGAATCATTTCTGCCTTGTTTACCTGGTACGGTATTTCGGAAACGATGATACATTCACGACCTTTTACTTCTTCGATCGTCGCTTTCGCTCTCATTACGATTTTACCTCGACCAGTATGGAAGGCATCACGAACACCGTCATATCCGTAAATGATTCCACCTGTAGGAAAATCAGGAGCTTTTACATGCTGCATTAACTCATCGATTTCAATATCGTTATTATCAATGTAAGCGATGGTTCCATTAACAACTTCGGTAAGGTTATGCGGTGCCATGTTCGTTGCCATTCCAACGGCAATACCCGAAGCACCATTCACCAATAAATTTGGGATTCGAGTAGGGAGTACTGTGGGTTCCTGGAGAGTATCATCAAAATTCAAAGTTAAGTCCACAGTTTCTTTTTCGATATCTGATAACATTTCTTCTGATATCTTTTGCATACGCACTTCCGTATATCGCATTGCTGCAGGTGAATCGCCATCTACAGATCCAAAGTTACCTTGGCCGTCAACCATCATGTAGCGCACACTCCAGTCTTGCGCCATACGCACCATGGAGTCGTATACAGAGGTATCACCATGTGGGTGATATTTACCCAACACTTCTCCCACTACTCTGGCTGATTTTTTGTACGAACCGGTTGAACGAATACCTAACTCATGCATGCCATAAAGGACTCTTCTATGCACAGGTTTTAAACCATCTCTTACATCTGGAAGAGCTCTCGAAACAATGACCGACATAGAGTAATCTATGTAGGCAGATTTCATTTGCTCTTCGATGTTAATTGGAATTAATTTCTCTCCTTCTGTCATATTATAGTTATTACAAGTTGATGTAAAATTTTAAACAAGGCAAGATACATTTTCTGGTACTTTTACGAAAGGTTTTGAGGTCTCAAAAGCCTTATAGTTATTAACAATTATTGATAAATTTTAACACCTAAATAACCCATAATATGTCGCAATAATTATCTATTTTTATAAGGCCAAAATGGCAGTAAATGTTAATTGGCACCTTTTTTGTCCTATTCAGGCGAAAAAGCATTAATTTTATAGTTTACAAAAGCAAATATGGACGAGAATTTTTCACCTAAAGTTAGGGATGTGATTACCTTTAGTAAAGAGGAGGCCTTGCGTCTAGGCCACGACTTTATTGGTACAGAGCACCTATTACTAGGGTTATTGCGAAAAGGAGACGGAAAGGCTGTAGAGATTTTGACTGCTTTTGATGTGGATTTAGAGTTGCTTAGAAAGAAATTAGAGCAACTTAACCCAACCAATCCAGCTGTGGGATTATCCAATTCTAAAAAGAGTTTGCACTTAACTCGACAAGCAGAAAAGGCATTAAAAACAACCTTTTTAGAAGCAAAATTATATCAGAGTGAAGCCATAGATACAGCTCACCTTTTATTATGCATTCTTCGGAACGAGAATGACCCCACCACAAAACTAATTCAAAAATACAATGTCAATTATGATGAGGCGAAATCGCTTTACAAACAATTGCACGTAGATAATTCAGAAGCAGACAACTACACCGATCCTGTTTCTGAAGCTACTTCCGATGATGAGTTCGGTGGAGAAAAGCAAAATCCGATCGAATCTACACAACGTTCCAAATCACAGAAAAAATCGAAAACTCCTGTTTTAGATAATTTT
>JALQZD010000399.1 GCA_023258495.1 Polaribacter sp. | reverse complement strand
TAAATAACGCCCAGGTAGGTAAAGACATCGTAGCTCCCTGTCCTAAAGCAATTCCTTCAAAATGAGTTGCTCTATCTTCTCCTCCGGTCCAAACACCAGTCACTAAATTAGGTACAATTCCCATAAACCAACCATCCGATTGATTTTGAGTCGTTCCTGTTTTTCCGGCAATTTCGTTTGTAAACTTATAAGGAAATCCGGTATTCGCTTTTGGTAATCCTGTAATATCTGTTCTTAATCGAATTCCTGATCCAGACATGGTAACCCCTTTTAATAAGTCAATGATAACATACGCTGATTCTTCGCTTAATACCTCGCGAGTATCAGGTACAAATTCTTGCAACACCGTTCCGTTTTTATCCTCTATACGAGTTAAAATCATTGGGCTTATATGCAATCCTTTATTTGCAAATGTGCTGTAGGCACTGACCATTTCATATAACGACAAATCAAGCGCACCTAAAGCAATGGATGGATTCGCCTGTATTTTGGTTTCTATACCAGAAGACTCCGCCAAACGAACCACGTTTCTTGGCGCTACCTGATCAATAAGATTTGCTGTAATAACATTTGTTGATCTCGCTAGAGCATCGCGTAAGGTCATCATTCCGCCGTATTTGTCATTTGAATTCTTAGGAGTCCATTCTTCTGGAATTCCATATTTACCCATCGGAATGGTATACTTCGTATTCGGAAGTTTATCACAAGGTGATTTTCTCAACTGATTAATAGCTGTTGCATACACGAATGGCTTAAATGTTGAACCTACTTGTCTTTTTTGCTGAGCTACAGCATCGTACTTGAAATGTTTGTTGTCTATTCCACCAACCCAGGCCTTGATATGGCCCGATTGTGGTTCCATAGCTAACAATCCGGAACGTAAGAAATGCTTGTAATATCGAATCGAATCGTTTGGAGACATGATGGTATCTCTATAACCCTTCCACGAGAATACTTTCATCTCTACTTTCGTTTTGAATACTTCATCGATATATTTTTTGGATTTCCCAGCTTGCTTCAGGCGCCTGTAACGATCTGAGTTCTTCTTAGCTCGATCGTAAATTCTGCGGATCTGATCTCGTTCTAAATCATAAAAAGGCGCTGTTCGATTTCTCCTATGCTCTCTAAAAAAATACTTCTGCAGATTTGCCATATGTTCGGAAACCGCCTCCTCTGCATACTTCTGCATTCTTGAATCGATAGTCACATAAACTTTTAATCCGTCTTTGAAAATATTGTATGTATCACCATTCGGTTTCGGATTTTTATTCACCCATTCTCTTAAAACTTTTTGAAGATGGGATCTAAAATATGTGGCATAACCATCACTATGACTTTCTGGTGTGAAGTTGATTTTTAAAGGTAAACCTTGCAATTCCTTTTTCTTTATTTCCGAAATGAACCCATTCTTAGCCATCTGAGCAAACACCACATTTCGACGTTGTAATGATTTGGCTTTAGATATGGCCCTATTCGGATTGTACTGCCTAGGATTTTTTAACATCGCCACTAAAATTGCCGATTCCTGAAGATCTAAATCTTTCGCTTCTTTTCCGAAGTAAATCCTGGCTGCTGAACGAATTCCAACTGCATTAAAAATGAAATCCTGAGTATTCAAATACATCGCGATAATTTCATTTTTTGTGTATTGTCTTTCTAATTTAACCGCCACTACCCACTCCTTCGCTTTCTGCGCAATCCTTTTGAATAGGTTGCGAGAAGCACGTTTGGTAAATAGATTTTTTGCCAACTGCTGCGTAATGGTACTTGCCCCACCATCACGGCCAAGTTTGATTACGGCACGGGCAGTTCCTCTAAAATCGATTCCAGAATGTTCATAGAAACGTTCATCCTCAGTAGCAACCAATGCATTTACCAAACCTTGTGACAATTCCTTAAATTGAATTGGAGTTCTATTTTCTGTCGCATACTTTCCAATGGTCACACCATCAGCAGAAATTACCTCTGTTGCTAAATTGGTTTGTGGATTCTCTAGTTCTTCGAAGGTGGGTAATTCGCCAAAACCACCAT
This sequence comes from Polaribacter sp., assembly GCA_023258495.1. GTDB lineage: Bacteria > Bacteroidota > Bacteroidia > Flavobacteriales > Flavobacteriaceae > Polaribacter. Next base: position 1,303 of record JALQZD010000399.1, on the reverse strand, counting down.
TAGATGCAATAAAAAACATCAGAAGTACACCGCCGAATCCCGCCAAAAGGATTGCCCAGAACCAAAGTATATATTTCTTGAAATTTCGCTTTACTTGCTTCGTCATTATTGATTGATTTTTTCAAGGCTGAAGCCAACTTCCTGCACGCCTTCAAGATCGATGGGTTCAATTTCACCTTGCTTTCTCATTGCTTGATATATTTTAACTCGATAACTCCCAGTGGTCGGGAAGATTTTCTGTTCTTTGTAAAAAAGTTTACTTTCTTTTGATGATGACATTCCACTACCAAGAAGTTTACCATTTTTATCTGCCATTTCATACTGCAACGTATCAATGACAACTTTGTTATCGGGAAATTGTAATTGAGTAATCACATATAAGTTGCTAAACGCATAAGAATTTGAATTTCGAATATGTAAAAACAAATTTTTAGGTTTTAATGTATCTGCTACCTGAAATTCAAAATTAAGTGTGTCTTTCGCCTTCCAGATTGCATTTTTTACCGATTGAAAACTGATAAATTCAATAGAGGAATCACAGGCTGTCAACCCCAATATCAAAACCAGTAACGTAATTTTAAAACGCTTACTTTTTATCATTATTAGGCCTTCTTTTTGGTCTTCTCTTTTTATTTTTGCGTTGCGATCTGCCCTCTGGATTTTGGTTCTTTTCGGTTGTTTTTGCGGTAACCTTAACTTCCTGATTTGGTTTTTTCTTCTGCCGCTTTTTACGTCTTCGTTTCGGTGTGTCGAATCGCGTTAAACTATCTTCGCCAGCCGAATCTTCGAATACCAAGGCATCTGAAGCTGAAACAGAATCGGACTCATATTCCTCTAGTGGCGCCGTTTTCTTATTCTTTTTGTTTAAGTCGATAATTTCCAACACTTGATCAAGCGTTAATCGATACCATTTGAACGATTCATCTTTGTAGGTGTACCACAGGTGCTTTTTGAAAATATCCATTTTTACAAACACTGCATTTCCATTCACAGTTTGCAAAACAACATCTTGTTTAGGAAATGATTTCAATGCGTCTAAATAAGTGTCTAATTCGAAGTTAAGACAGCATTTTAATTTACCACATTGACCTGCTAGTTTTGACGGATTTAGAGATAACTGCTGATATCTTGCTGCAGAAGTCGTCACTTTTCGGAAATCGGTCAACCAAGTTGAACAGCACAATTCACGACCACAAGAACCTATGCCCCCTAAACGAGATGCTTCTTCACGTAAACCAATTTGTCGCATTTCAATACGGATAGAAAAAGCTTGAGCCAAATCTTTGATCAGTTGTCTAAAGTC
>JALQZD010000269.1 GCA_023258495.1 Polaribacter sp. | reverse complement strand
TGCCTTCTTTCTACGCAACCAAAGGATTTGATATCACCTATGATATTATCATGCGATTGGCATCCGGAAAATCATTAAATGCAACGTTTACCGAAGGTCCATCCTATAGAGTAGAGACCAAATTCAAATATACCAATGGACTCATTGCCGAGAACAAAGGATTATTTGTTGTTGAATTTAATGAGGATTTATCCCTTACAAAGATGAAGTAAGAAGCGGTAACTAAATTCGCTTCATTTGTTGTTTCAACATTTGCATCTGTTCTTTTAACATGCCATGTTTGTCCAACTTTTTTGCTTCATTTAACAGTGTAGTTGCCTCACGCTTTCTTCGTTTTGTAATTGCAATACCGGCCAGCTGTAATTTTGCCATTGCCAAATCAGTATCCATAGACAAGCCTAATTTGATGGCTTTTTTGAAAAATTTTTCAGCCTGAGTAATATTGGTTTGACTCAACATGATTCCGTGAAGGTAGTTGTAGTATCCTTGTTGTTTTTTCACTAAAGCGCCTTCTGGATTTTTGATATAGTTCAACCATTTTTGAGCACCTTCAAAGTTCTGACGACGCAATTGTAAAAAGGCCATTAAGATAAATTCATTCTTGAAGTATAAGAAAATGAAAATACCAGCCAATAATAGGAGTGAAATACCATTTCCAATATGACCTTGGCTAAATTCATATCCAGCCCAACCGATAATGGCAATAGCGATAACAAGTTTTATATTTTTATGAAACATAGTTGCTTAATTTGACCAACAAAAATAAGTTTTTTAATCGTTTAACGATTTACTTTTTATAATACTTTCGGTTTTTAAACCATGCCAGTGTTCCGATGATGGCCACAAAGGCCACCGAATAGTACACGGAATTTGGTGTAATCACACGGTCACCACTGGCATAAGAATGCAATCCAGCCAGGTAGAAGTTTACCCCGAAATAGGTCATCATAATCGATGCGTACGCAATCACCGACCATAAGTTGTACGTATATTTTCCTCGAAGTCCTGGAATCAAACGCATGTGTAATACAAAAGCGTAAATCATAATTGAAATCAGCGCCCAGGTTTCTTTAGGGTCCCATCCCCAGTAACGACCCCAGCTTTCATTTGCCCACATTCCACCAAGGAAGTTTCCAATGGTAAGCATCACCAATCCGACCGTTACTGCCATTTCATTAACGATGGTAATCTCTTTGATGTTGATGTCCATTTTCTTTTTATTCTTCTTGTTGGTGAAGATGATTAAGCATAAGGCCGCGACCCCGAGAATCATTCCTAAAGATAATGGTCCGTAACTCGCTACAATGATGGATACATGTACCAATAACCACCATGAGTTCAGTACCGGTTGTAGGTTAGCAATCTCTGGATCCAACCAGTTCCCCATAGCAATCATCAAGATAATGGCAGTGACAAAGGTTGCCGCACTAATCGTTAACGCTGATTTTCTTCCGAGATATAATCCAAAGAGTAGGGTAGCCCAAGCCACATATATGATACTTTCATAGGCATTTGACCACGGTGCATTTCCGCTGATATACCAACGTGCAATCAGTCCTCCCGTATGGGTCAGGAATAAAAAGAGTACGACCCCAATTAAGAACTTCACAACGAAGTTGATCCATTTTTTCGAATAGAAGATTTGTAAAATCACAAATGCGATCAAAAACACACTTACCATGCTGTAATAGCGGAACAATCTGGAGAAGATATTGAATTCATTATACGCAATCTCAGTCTCAATTTTTGATGCTGAGGGATATACCGCAGCACCATTTTGCTTCTGGTATTTTTTAATGCCGTCTAGAATCTGACTCGCTTTTGAATAATCATTCGTGCGCTTAGCCGTTTGTAATAGTTGCACATACAATGGCAATGACTTTCTTACAAACAGTGAATCTTGCGCATTGAACTTCGCATTGAAGGTTTCTGGTTGTGATACCCAGGTATTGTTTTCATCTCTCGGAATCGGATATATTTTTAAGATTCCGCCACCAATAGCACCGTATAATAAGCCGATACGACGATCAATTTTGATGAGGTCTTTTTCAAATTTATTCTGAATCTTTTTCTTTTGTGCTTCGGCAACCTGTTCTTTGATTTTGTACTCACCTCGAGGTGTTATAAAGTCTGAAAGGCGGGCATGTTCTGCCTCTAAAGACAACCCTAACTGTTCTCTAATTTTGGTGTTTCCATCCTCTAAGTAAATGATCGGAACTTCAAACCATAATCTCGGATTTTCAATGATTGATAATAACACCTGACTAGGTTTCATACCTTTGAAATCTTCGGTTTGTGCCACTTTTCGAACCACTTCCGAAG
>JALQZD010000197.1 GCA_023258495.1 Polaribacter sp. | reverse complement strand
AAGGACGTCAAAAAGTTGTTTTTGAAATCTATTTAAATATGCACAATGCCAATCAGCATAAAATGCAACCCATACCGGTTTGTGAAATACCGGATGAATTAAAATAAGTTAGCTGAGCTTATTATTTTCTTAATCTTAATTACCGAACGCCGTTTAGAGGCCTTCGTAATTTCAAAAGGTAAAAAGAGAAATAAGGGAATAACTTTAAAGAGGTGAAGCAACTTTTTCATATTAGCATAGAATTTTACTAAAAATAAAAAAAGTATAGTAGTTATACAACCCTATTTAGTTTCTGATATAACTTCTTTTTTAATTCGATGTATCCTTTGACGATTTCCAAATCAATTTCAGGGTTTTCGCCTTGCATCAACTCACCTACTTTTTCAGAAATTAATACTCTTCTAAGATTAAAAACAGCATCCATCACTAACTTCGGAAGAATTTCAACAGTCTCAGAAACATAAATATTTTTACTCTCCCAATTGCTTAATTGATATTTCTCTTCATCCATCACAATTGAGGTTACCTTATTCACCACTTCCGGATTCGAATGATTGAGCAATTTTTTAAAATCAATTTGTTTGGATTGATTTAATTGATGAATCAATTCAGCATAAATCTCCTGAAAAATTGGATTTGAAAATTCGATCTCATCCTCATGCAAATGCAAGTAAATTTCCTCACTTACCAAATTCTTATACCTGCGTTTTACTAATTTTTCTTTCCCTTTATCATCCGTTTCCATCACCTCCTCAGTGAAGTCAATATCTTCATTCCCATAGACAAGTAGAATTCGGATAATCTCTTTTTCTAAAATAGACAACTGATTGATTTTCTCCTGAGGAATCTGAATCGGTTTTAATCCCTCAAACGATGGAATATTTTGAGGTCGCTTTTGTGAAGTTTCTCGTTGTTTTTTGGATGAAATCTGAGCCAATTCGCTATATAAGACTTGCTCTGAAATGTCTAAAATTCGCGAACAATCTTTAATGTATACTTCTTGCTGAATACGATCTGGAATCTTAGAAATGCTAACCACAATTTCACGAATCACAGCAGCTCTTTTAATCGGATCGTTAGAAGCATCCTTTAACAACAAAGACACTTTAAAATTGATAAAATCTTTGGCTTCATTTTGCAAAAACTCTTCCAATTCAGAACTGGAATGACTTTTAGCGAAACTATCTGGATCCTCACCATCTGGAAATTGAACGACTTTTACATTCATTCCTTGTTCCAAAATCAAGTCAATACCTCTTAGGGAAGCACGAATCCCAGCATCATCGCCATCAAAAAGAACCGTAATATTTTTCGTTAAGCGATTTACAATACGAATTTGATCTGGAGTTAATGCAGTTCCAGAAGAAGCTACCACATTTTCAATTCCAGACTGATGAAACGAAATTACGTCCGTATAGCCTTCTACCAAATAGCAATTGTCTTTCTTAGCGATTTCCTTTTTCGAATGATAAATCCCATAAAGCACTTTTGACTTTTGGTAGATATCACTCTCCGGAGAATTTACATATTTTGCAACCTTTTTGGAACTGGTCAAAATTCGACCTCCAAAACCTAGCACACGGCCAGACATAGATTGAATCGGGAACATTACCCTACCCTTAAAACGGTCAAAAGTTTTGTTTTCTCGATTTATGGTTAATCCGGTTGATTCCAAATATTTTAATTGATACCCCTTATCTAAAGCTTCCTTGGTAAATGCATCCCAGTCATCTAAACAATAGCCGAGTTCGAACTTTTTAATCGTGTCCTCACGGAATCCTCTTTCCTTGAAATACGACAATCCAATTGCCTTTCCTCGCTCATCATTATGCAATACCTCCTGAAAATATTCTTTGGCGAAATTGGATACCAGAAACATGCTTTCACGTTCGTTTTGCTGTTGTTTCTGTTCGTCCGTTTGTTCGGTTTCTTCAATATCGATATTGTATTTTTTAGCCAGCCATTTGATAGCCTCCGGATAGGAATAATGTTCGTGTTCCATCAGAAAAGAAATCACATTACCTCCTTTACCCGAAGAAAAATCTTTCCAGATCTGTTTCACCGGAGACACCATAAACGATGGAGTACGCTCCTTGGTGAACGGACTTAAACCCTTAAAATTACTTCCGGATTTTTTTAATTGTACAAACTCACCAATCACCTCTTCGAGGCGGGCCGTTTCAAAAACACGATCTATGGTATGTTTGCTAATCATCAGAAATAAGGGAATAAACAAATATAGGAATTCATCTATTTTTCCTTGTCAAATTTTAAAGTTTAAAAAGGCTGAAAAACTTCTTAAGAAGCTGCTCTAAGTTTTTTCAATGTTGAGTTCGTCAACTTTGCAGCTGCGTATTCCTTAGTTACCTTGAATTCTCTCTCTTCTGTACTTGGTAATTCGAACATAGCATCGGTTAAAATTGCCTCACATAACGAACGCAATCCTCGTGCACCCAACTTATATTCTACTGCTTTTTCGACAATATAATCCAATGCCTCATTGTCAATTATAAATTCAACATCATCCATTCCGAATAACTTGGTATACTGCTTAATGATTGAATTTTTGGGTTCAGTTAAAATAGAACGCAGGGTAATCGCATCTAACGGATTCATATAACTTAGCACCGGAAGTCTACCAATAATCTCTGGAATCAATCCGAATTCTTTTAAATCGGCAGGAATGATATATTGCAATAAATTATCTTCATCAATTTTATCCTCTTCAATAGAAGCACTAAATCCTACAGCCTGCATATTCAAACGCTTGCTGATTGTTCTTTGAATTCCTGAAAAAGCACCTCCGGCAATAAACAGAATATTTTTGGTATCGACCTCAATGAATTTTTGATCTGGATGCTTTCTTCCACCTTTTGGCGCCACATTCACCTGTGCACCTTCTAACAGTTTTAACAAAGCTTGCTGCACACCCTCTCCTGAAACATCTCGAGTAATAGAAGGGTTATCCCCTTTTCTGGCAATCTTGTCAATCTCATCAATAAAAACGATTCCTCTTTCTGCCTTGGCCACATCATAATCTGAAGCTTGTAAAAGACGACTCAAAATACTTTCTACATCTTCTCCAACATATCCAGCCTGAGTTAATACCGTCGCATCCACAATGGCAAATGGCACGTTCAGCATTTTTGCGATGGTTTTGGCCACTAATGTTTTACCCGTTCCGGTTTCTCCTACAAGAATGATATTGCTTTTTTCAATTTCAACATCGTTCTCATCTTTGGTTTGCAGTAATCGTTTGTAGTGATTATAAACGGCGACCGACATTGATTTTTTAGTCTGATCCTGACCAATAATATACTGATCTAAAAACGCCTTAATTTCTTTCGGTTTTTTTAGAATCAGTTCGCTTGAAAGTGTATTTGTTTTTGATTCAGAAATTTCTTCGCGCACAATACCGTGAGCCTGCTCAATACATTTATCACAAATGTGAGCTTCGATTCCGGCAATTAGCAAGTCGGTCTCAACCTTCTTTCGGCCACAAAATGAACATTCTAAATCTTTTTCTTTTGTCATAATTAGTGTCTACTTAAGACTTCGTCAACCATTCCGTATGCTTTAGCCTCTTCTGCTTTCATCCAGTAATCTCTATCAGAATCGTTGTGAACTTTTTCTATCGTTTGTCCAGAGTGTTTTGCAATAATTGCATACAACTCGTCTTTTAATTTCAAGATTTCTCTTGCCGTAATTTCAATATCAGATGCCTGGCCTTGCGCACCACCTAAGGGTTGGTGAATCATCACTCTTGAATGTGGTAAGGCACTTCTTTTTCCTTTTTGTCCGGCGCACATTAATACAGCTCCCATTGAGGCTGCCATACCCGTACAGATTGTTGCGACATCAGGCTTGATAAACTGCATCGTATCATAGATCCCTAATCCGGCATACACACTTCCACCTGGAGAATTGATATAAATCGAAATATCTTTATTCGCATCAACACTTTCTAAGAAAAGCAATTGTGCCTGAATGATATTTG
>JALQZD010000192.1 GCA_023258495.1 Polaribacter sp. | reverse complement strand
ATGTTTCCAGTTTGTTGGTCTACCACATTTTTATTCAATGTTTTGGTAGTTGCTGATGCTTTGGTTTCTTTAAGATTTGCCATACTAATTAAGATGACGTTAGTGAAAGTAGAGATTCATCAATTTTTTCTTTGTAGGCATCGGCCTCTTCAGTGAACCTCGAATTAGGGTAATTTCTTTTAAACTCGTTGTAGTATTTCAGGGCGTCTTTGAAACGCTGATCCATCTTCTGAAAGGTAGAATTCTCTGCAAGTACAGTAGCCGATTTCAAACGAATGAAATACGCTTCTTCCCTGTATATCGATCCTGGATTTTCTAAGATAAAATTATTCAAAGAGGTAATCGCCGAAAACAATACAGGCAGATTAAACTCTCCCAACTTGTCGTATTGTTTCGCAATTTCAAAAGCCTTTTGTTGCTTTTTAATATTTAAAGTTTGGACCATTTCATTCGCAGAAGCGAAATGTTCTGAATCTGGATAGTCATTGATAAAAGACTGTAATTTAATAAGCGCTGTATCTGTATCCGTTTGATCAAGACTAAATTTTGGACTCATCTTAAAATAACTGGCTGCTTCTAAAAAGCTAGCTTCCTCCCTTTTGTCGCTATTTGGATAAGATTTAATAAACCTTTCGAACTGGTAGCTCGACAGATAATAGGATCCGGTTAAATATTGAGCATTTGCAAAGAAGAAGCTCAAGCGCTCTCCTTGAGGTCGACCGGCATATTTTGGAGCAATTACTTCAAATAGTCGCTTTGCCTTTACATAGTCTCCTTGCTCGTAATAAGAATTTGCAAGGTCATACATCTCTTTGACATCGTTCTTGCGAAGTACCTTTTGGTACTCGCTACATGAACTAAATAGTACGAGAGACATAAAAGGAATAACAAGTAGGCGTAAATTCATGGGGCAAAAGTAATCTTTTTTAAGATCACAAAGCCTCCAATCTAGTCATTTCGTTGGAAATAAGCGAACTCAGTTCTTCTGTCGCTGATACTAGGGGTAGTCTCAAATTAGATTCAACCAGTCCCATATGAGATAAACTCGACTTTATTCCGGTTGGGTTACCCTCTCTAAAAACCAAATCACATAAAGATTGAATCTCTTCATTGATACGATTTGCAGCCTCTATATCGCCAGATAAAGCTGCTCGTATTCCTTTACCGAAAAGTTCAGGAATCGTTTGTCCAATAACCGATATAACTCCTACTGCGCCTAACGCAATAGCAGGAATAGTGGTAAAATCATCACCCGAAATGATCTGAAAATCATTAGGCAATTCTTCTTTTAATGCTGTTATGGTAGGTAAATCGCCACTGGCTTCTTTTATCCCAATAATATTAGAATGAGCCTCATTTAGACGTTTCACAGTGCTTACTGCTAAAGAAACACCTGTTCTCCCGGGAACATTATATAAAAGGACTGGTAAGGAAGTGTTAGATGCTAATGCCGAGAAGTGTTGAAACATTCCCTCTTGAGAGGGTTTAGTATAGTACGGACAAACGGATAAAATCCCATCTACTCCCTTAAAATCGAATACCCCTAATTGTGCAACAAGCGATCGCGTGTCATTCGAACCTAAACCTAATACGATAGGAACTCTATTTTGATTTACTTCTTTAACGCATTCAAGTACAGCGATTTTTTCATCCGTTGAAAGCGTGGCTGTCTCAGCGGTCGTACCCAAGACCACCAAATAGTCTACTTTTTGATTGATTTGAAAATTTACTAATCGCTCAAGAGCAATAAAATCAATATCTCCAGAATTGTTGAACGGAGTAACTAGAGCAACACCAAGACCACCAAATTGTATCATTGACTAATTATTGGATTGCAAAAATACTTCATCGATCAACGCCAACGCAATTGAATTGTTAGAAAGTCCACTTGATTAACTAAATAAAAACATCGTGTTACAATTATAACATTTCGAGGAAATCCGAC
>JALQZD010000143.1 GCA_023258495.1 Polaribacter sp. | reverse complement strand
AAAAATAAAACACGATTGAGGATTAAAAAAATTTATTTAGATTAATTTTAAATAAAATCTGATTTTTTTTCTATTTTGAAGAAACCTCTTTCTCTTCTTATCTTTGATACAAATATTTTTGAAGATGCAGCCATTGAAACCGATTAACATTCACCGTCAACTTATTAAAGAACGCAACAAGACAATAAATGAACAGGAAGTGTTAGGTTGGGTGTATTCTGTGCTCAATACAAAAGGTGAAGAAGAAATGTCGATTTTGAATAGACTTACCAATTCGCCCATCGAGCGTAGTTTGAACAATTTTGATATTGATAAAGTGGATACGGATGCTATTTTTCATGTTACTCAGATTCAAAAAATATGTTCCGATTATCGTTTGCGATTTTTAGATACAAAATATTTTAAAGGCAATTATCCATCCGAAGTTTTAGAAAAGATTTCAGCTTTAGAGAAAGACCACAACACCACTTTAGACGGATTTAAAATTATAGCTCCCTCAAAGTTGTTCCGTTTAGATAAGGCGGATGATCCGTTACTATTCGCCCCAATGGGTAATGGTTATTTTTACCTTATTCACAAATGGGGAACTGATTTACACCCAATGCGTAAAGTAAAATTCTGGGCTGTAAAAAATGTAGAAAATATGGGTATTTCTATTTTCGCAGCAAGTCTAGTGTTAACCATTTTGACGATTCAATTCTTTTCTGCAGATACCTTTCATATGGGGTACAACGTAGTACTATTTTTATTTTACTTCAAAGGAATACTTGGAATGATATTCTTCTATGGTGCAGCCTCAGGAAAGAACTTCTCTGAATACTGCTGGGCAAGTAAGTATGATAAAATTACTTAACAATTTCATAGCCTTGGAATTGAATAATTAATTGTAAATTTGCATGCAATTGATTCTAATTGCACCATGAATTCACATCAACATAAAATTGTAGGAGAAGGGTTAACTTACGACGATGTCTTATTAGTCCCTGCTTTTTCTGAAATTCTTCCGAGAGAAGTAAGCATTAAAACCAAATTTACACGCAATATTTCCATTAATGTGCCTGTTGTTTCAGCAGCCATGGATACGGTTACCGAATCTGCTATGGCAATTGCTATGGCTAGAGAAGGGGGTATTGGTGTACTTCACAAGAATATGACGATTGAGGAGCAGGCACATCAGGTTCGTAAGGTAAAAAGAGCGGAGAGTGGTATGATTATCGACCCGGTAACTTTGCCTTTAACATCAGTAGTTGCAGATGCTAATCAATTAATGCGCGAGCACAAAATCGGAGGTATTCCTGTTGTTGATGATTACGGTACATTGCAAGGAATTGTTACCAATAGAGATTTGCGTTTCGAGCATAACAATTCAAGGCCAATTGCCGAAGTAATGACAAGTAAAAACCTGATTACTTCTTCCGTTGGCACTTCGCTGAAGGATGCAGAGAAAATCCTTCAAGAAAATAAAATAGAAAAGCTACTCATTGTTGATGAAGACTTCAAACTGAAAGGATTAATTACCTTCAGAGATATCACTAAGGTTACTCAAAAACCAAATGCAAATAAAGATCAATACGGCCGATTACGCGTTGCAGCTGCCATTGGAATTACTTTTGATTCTATCGATAGAGCGGAGGCTTTGGTAAATGCTGGTGTTGATGCTATTGTTATTGATACTGCACATGGGCATTCCAAAGGAGTAGTAACGATTTTAAAAGAAATCAAATCCAAATTCCCAAGTATCGACATCATCGTTGGAAACATTGCAACAGGAGCTGCTGCGAAATTTTTAGTTGAAGCCGGAGCTGATGCCGTTAAGGTGGGTATCGGTCCTGGATCTATCT
>JALQZD010000092.1 GCA_023258495.1 Polaribacter sp. | reverse complement strand
AGCAAAACAACTCATTAATGATAAAAATATAGATAATGTACAGTTTTTAGGAAACACGCAGGAGGTTGAAAAAGAGCTTTGCCATTCAGACTTATTTATTCTTCCATCAAAGACAGAAAGCTTTGGTTTAGCTGCTCTTGAAGCAATGGCAGCGAAAAACGCTATTATATCAACAAATTCGGGAGGATTACCGGAGGTTAACATTCATGGAAAAACCGGATTTTTAAGTGAAGTGGGTGATGTGGATGATATGGTGAAAAACACATTAACGGTGTTACAATCTAAAGACACTTTAGCCCAGTTTAAAATGAATGCCTATGAGCATTCAAAATCTTTTTCTCTAGATAATATAGTTCCTGTATACGAGGATATTTATAAAAATTGCTTAAAGGTTTCTGTTGATTAGGTCTTTTCCAAATTGATTTTATTCTTTTTCTTGTAGATTGCGTTTATGGTGGATATAGAATTCAATAAAATGACTATTTTTAGAGAAATCTAAACCATGAACTTCTTATCTAGACTTTCTTATTTTTTAATGCTATCCGTTCTTGTTTCATGTAGCGGAGTAAAAAAGGTTCCTTTTGAGAATTATGTAGACACATCCTCTAAGAAGATTAAATATCAAAATAAACAAGCTTATACCACAGCAAGTGGGGTTTCGGCTAGTAATCAATTTGATGGCGCGAGATTAAATGGGTTTACACAATTGAATGATTCCACATTTTTGGTACGAATTACTCCAGAAAATGTTCCGATAAATAATAGTCCATATTACAGTTTCAAATTATGGTCTAAGACACCCAAAATTGCACACATCCAATTTGAGTATGCAGAAGGATTCAAGCATCGCTATCCGCCCAAAATTAACGTGAATGGAAAGTGGGAAGTATTAGACAGTACGCTGGTTTCTGTTAAAGATGATATTACTTCGATAAAGTTGAATCTTTCAAAAGATACGACTTGGGTTTCGGCTCAAAAAGTGGTTTCCTATACAGATACCCGAAAATGGGTAGATCATACCATAAATGGATTATCTTTTGTCAAATTGAGGTTTGCAGGAAAAACTAATTTGGGAAAAGAGTTACCAGTGTTAGATATTTTCAAGGGGGAGAAGAAAAACAAACCAATCATCATTTTGATGACGCGTCAACATCCGCCAGAAGTGACTGGATTCTTTGCATTTCAGGAATTTTTATCTACCATTTTAAAAGAGAATAAATTATCTACAGAATTTTTAAATACCTATCGAATCTTGGCATTCCCAATAATGAACCCCGATGGCGTGGATTTGGGGCATTGGAGGCATAATGCAAATGGAATAGATTTAAATAGGGATTGGTCTAGATACAATCAAATCGAAGTGAAAAATGCAGCAACATTTATTACGAAAGAAATAAAATCTAATACTTCTAAAATTGTACTAGGACTTGATTTTCACTCTACTTGGTACGACATATTCTATACAAACAAAAAAAGAGAAGGAACTACGTTTCCAAAATTTGTTGATGATTGGTTCACTGGACTGGAAAAAAACGTCTCTGGATATAAAGTAAATGAGGCTTCAGGGAACAGTACCAAACCGGTGTCGAAAGGATGGTTTTTATATGGTCATAATGCCGTAGGTATTACCTATGAAATTGGAGATAAAACACCGCTTAATGAAATTCAGAGAATTGGCAGAGTATCCGCAGAGGAGATGATGCGAATTTTAATCCAAAAGTAAATGAAGCCGGTCGTAAGCCTTCTTGTGTTATTCGTATTTCTTCAGTCTTGTAAAAAGAAATCAGTTGATATCTTAATTATTAATGGTAAAGTATATGACGGAATCAACGTAAATGCAACTGCGAATGACATTGCAATAATTGGAGATCAAATTGCAGAATTTGGGAATATTGATACTACTAAGATTGAAGCGAAACGAATTATTGACGCTTCTGGAATGATTGTGTCACCAGGTTTTATTGACCCACATACACACGCCGATCGAGAGTTGGTGAAAAAAGAGGAATCACATAATAAACCATTTTTATATCAGGGAATTACAACCGTAATTACGGGAAATGATGGTGAAAGCGTATACCCGATTTCAAAATTCAGAACCCTTTGTGAAACCAATGGAATTGGGACTAACGTCGTACCCTTAACTGGTCACGGGACTTTACGAGATGTATCAGGAATTGGTACACTAGAAACCCCATCCGAAGAACAAATAACCAAAATGAAAGCTTTGCTAATCCAAGAATTAGAAAATGGTGCTTTCGGAATGTCGACAGGACTTTTTTACAGTCCGGGAAGTTTTTCATCTACAGAGGAGGTCATCGAATTAAGCAAAATTGTCAAATCATTTAATGGAATTTATGATTCCCACATCCGGGATGAAAGTAGCTATACGGTAGGATTAGAAAAAGCCATTGACGAAGTCATTGAGATTGGAAAAAGAGCTCAGCTTCCTGTTCATATATCCCATATAAAGTGCTTAGGTTCAGATGTTTGGATGTTAAGTGATTCTTTAATTTCAAAAATTAAAAAAGCACAATCGGAAGGGGTTAATATTACCGCCAATCAATATCCGTATCGAGCATCGGCAACCGGATTGAAATCAGCCTTAATTCCGAAATGGGCACAATCGGGCGGAATGGATTCTTTAAAATATAGATTGAATCAACCAGTACTTAGAAAAAAAGTGTTGGATGGCATTACAAAAAATATCAAAAGAAGAGGCGGAGGAGCATCCTTGGTGATGATTAAAGCCTATGATGATTCGTTATTATTTAAGAATTTATCAGACATCGCGACATCATACAATTTATCCGAAAGTGAGATGACAGTAAAATTAGTGCTGGGCGGATTCATTCGTATTGCTTCATTTAATATGACTACTCATGATATTCACAATTTTATGAAGCAGGAATGGGTAGTCACAGGTTCTGATGGCAATACGGGTCATCCAAGAAAATATGGATCATTCCCCAAGAAATTCAGAGAATTTGTAAAGGAAAAACAGATTTTAAGTTTGGGGCAATTCATTGTAAATTCGACCTCAAAGACGGCCGAAATTTTTAATATTTTAAATAGAGGCTCAATAAAGGTGAAAAATAAAGCAGACATCATTATTTTTGATCCGGAGCGCTTTACAGATAAAGCAACCTTTGATAACCCTTTTGTGTTATCGGAAGGATTGAAATACAGCATTATCAACGGTAAATTAAGTCTTGAAAAAGGCAAATTTACGAATCAATTAAACGGAAAATTTTTAACTAGAAATTAAACGCATTATTTATGAAGAAAATGGCATTGCACTGGAAAATCTTAATTGGAATGGTTCTCGGAATCCTATTTGGTTTACTCATGACCTTTGTTTCTGGTGGGGCAACATTTGTATTGGATTGGATTAATCCGTTCGGAACCATATTCGTCAAATTATTGAAATTGATTGCCGTTCCGTTGATTATTGCTTCATTGGTAAAAGGAATTTCAGATTTAAAGGATATTTCGAAATTTAAAAATATTGGAGTCCGTACCATTGTTATTTATGTATTAACTACAGTTGTAGCCATAACCATCGGATTGGTGCTGGTAAATGTGGTACAACCCGGTGAAGGGATTTCGGATGAAACCATCAATAAATTGACTCAGACCTATGCCAATAGTGGAGGAGTTCAATCCAAAATAGCAGAAGCGTCCAAACAGCTTAAGAGCGGTCCTTTACAATTTATGGTTGATATGGTGCCAGACAACGCGATTAAGGCAATGAGCGAAAACAAATCTATGTTACAGGTAATTTTCTTTACCATTTTTCTTGGTATTTCCATGTTGTTGATTGGCGAAAAGAATGCGAAACCTTTAAAAGACTTTTTTGATTCGTTAAATGAAGTCGTTCTTAAAATGGTCGATTTAATTATGTTATTTGCTCCTTATGCGGTATTCGCTTTATTAGCAAATGTCGTCGTTTCTTCCAATGATCCAGATTTATTAGTAGCCTTATTAAAATATGCATTTACCGTAGTGGGTGGATTATTGTTAATGATTGTTTTCTACATGATTCTGGTAAGCTTGATTACAAAAAAGAATCCTTTTTGGTTCTTAAAAAAATTGAGTCCTGCGCAATTATTAGCCTTCTCAACAAGTTCAAGTGCAGCCACACTGCCTGTAACGATGGAACGTGTTGAAGAACATATTGGAGTTGATAAAGAGGTGTCTAGTTTTGTATTGCCAGTGGGTGCAACTATTAATATGGATGGCACCTCATTATATCAAGCAGTTGCAGCCGTATTTATAGCTCAAGCCTTAAGTTTTGATTTATCATTTTCAGATCAGTTAATGATTATCTTAACCGCATTACTGGCCTCCATTGGATCTGCAGCGGTACCAGGTGCAGGAATGGTAATGTTGGTGATTGTATTAGAATCTATAGGATTTCCAGCAGAAAAATTGGCAATTGGATTGGCTTTAATTTTCGCGGTTGACCGTCCTTTAGATATGTGCCGTACCATAATTAATGTAACAGGCGATGCAACCGTAGCCTCTATTGTAGCAAAATCTGTTGGGAAACTTGGAAAACCAAATCCGAAGAACTGGGATGATAATTATGACAATGTCAAATAGGAAAACTTTAGTACATTTAAAAGTATCAATTACATAAAAATTATAACATGAATATCTGTTTTCTCATGTATCCCTGGGAAACCATCAAAAACCCAGAAAACGATACGTCTTTAACCTTAATCCACGAATGTGCAAAACGAGGACACGGCGTCGCCATTTGTAGTCCTCAAAATTTGACCATACGAAATAGTGTTACCAATGCCTTTTGCACGATTTTAAATCGAACGGAAAAGGTTTCTGCCAGTATTAAATCGTTTTATAAGAAAACAACCACTAGAGAAGAAATGTTGCCCTTAGCAGGTTTTGATGTAATATTCATGCGTGCAGAACCACCGTTGGATCCATTAATGCTAAACTTTTTAGATTCTGTGAAAGATGATGTCTTTATCATCAATTCTGTTCGTGGAATGAGAGAGGCAAATAACAAGTTATATACGGCTGTTTTTGAAGATCCAAAGAATGAAATTATTCCGGTTACTCATGTTTCAAAAAATAAAAATTATCTCATTAAAATGATTGAAGAATCATCATCTGATAAAATGATATTAAAGCCATTAAACGGCTTTGGTGGATCCGGTGTTATCTTAATTGAAAAATCAGCAATGGGTAATATCAATTCGCTGTTGGATTTTTACATCAGTAAGGGTGATGGTGGTTCAGATTATGTCATTTTGCAGGAATACATCGAGGGAGCCGATCAAGGAGATGTACGAATTTTAATATTAAATGGCATCCCTATTGGTGCTATGAGAAGAATTCCTGGTGAAAAAGATCACCGTTCTAATGTTTCGGCAGGAGGATCTGTAGCAAAACATCGACTTACACCGCAAGAGAAATCCCTATGTAAGAAAATCGGTCCGAAATTAGTAAAAGATGGCTTGTACTTTGTTGGAATTGATGTCATCGGAGGAAAATTAGTCGAGGTAAATGTGATGAGTCCGGGCGGAATCACCTACATGAATAAAGTATACAAAACGCGTATTCAGGAAAAAGTAGTTGATTTCATTGAGAGTAAAGTGTTGGAACGCAATGCTGCTTTTACGAGAAAATCAGATTTAAGAAAAATAGTTGACGAAGCTTAAAAGTTTTCAAAACTTCAATTTTAATTATGTCTCTGCAAGTCCCTTCACCTTTAGTTTCTGTTGATTGGTTACATCAATATTTTGGGAATGAACAACTTGTAATTCTGTTTAGTTCCTTGAAAAAGGTGGGTGTAGTTGGTGAATCAGGTGATTCAAATAACTTTATTCCAAA
Source organism: Polaribacter sp. (assembly GCA_023258495.1). Lineage (GTDB taxonomy): Bacteria > Bacteroidota > Bacteroidia > Flavobacteriales > Flavobacteriaceae > Polaribacter. Next base: position 186 of record JALQZD010000092.1, on the reverse strand, counting down.
TGCAGTTGAATTCGACATAAAAATGGATTTTTCAGATAGAAATGCTGAATTTCCTAATACCTTTCCAACTATCCATCAATTCGAAAGTCAAGCTTCCAAACTAGGAATTACCTCGGATAGTTGCATTGTGGTTTATGATAACTATGGAATCTATTCTGCAGCTAGGGTTTGGTGGATGTTTAGGAC
>JALQZD010000401.1 GCA_023258495.1 Polaribacter sp. | reverse complement strand
GGTCGAATCAAAACATTTGGTGAAAATCGCTCTGGATGTTTTTGAACCTCCTCCAAAATTTGTTCCTTCGTAAAAGAAATATCAGTATTCAATACCGAATAGTTCCCATGTTCCAATACAATTCGCTCTCGAATTCCTTCATTCAAATAAAATAAATTGATGTCCCTCGGATTCACTTGAATAGTATATACAGCAAGTGAATCATTGGTTTCTCTAACCGCATTAGCAGCGCGATTATGCAATAATTCATTCTCGATATGCGGAATCAGAGTTGTTTTCAACTTTGGATCATCTGAATCCATAATAACTAATCCGTAATCCTTGAAGAGTTCATTCGCTAAATATCGGGTTGCATTAGCCAGATTAGAATGATTTACATAAGCCTTTTCAAATAATTCTCTCAGATCATTTGCATTATTCGATTCACCCAAAAGTGATGAAAACTGCTCAAATACCTGATGTAATCCATCCGTAGAAAATCTTCCGACCCCACCTGTTTGATTTGAGCTCCAAGAGACGTTCTCACCTTTGAATTTGAAAAAATTGATTTCATCAAAATCATGATCCTCTGTAGCCATCCAATACATCGGCACAAAATTGTAATCTGTATATTTTTCGGCTAACTCTTCACACAAATTAATGGTCGAGATAATTTTATATAAGAAATACAAAGGGCCCGTAAATAAATTCAACTGATGCCCAGTCGTAATTGTAAAGGTCTTATCTGATGATAAATATTCAATATTTTGAAGGGTTTCTTCGGATGTATTCACCTTGAGATATTGTCCTTTCAATACATCAACTAAAAGTTTTCTGTGATTCGAATTGTAGTTGGATGTTTTTTCTTTGATTTGACCAGCAAACTCATCAATTGAGGGAAAACGGTTGTAGAATGGTTTTAGAGTTTCGTCCTGATTCAAATAATCGACAATCAGTTTGGAGTAAAATCCGGTATTTTGATAAGGTATTTTTGTTATAGACATACGAAAATATTCCCTTCAAAGAATGCTTCCTAATTGGAATAGCGTCCTGAATTTGCAGATGTAAAAGTACAAATAAATCTGCGCTTCACATATCGCCTGATGATTCTAACAAATTTTTAACTCCCCGAATATTATCAGAAAACAAGATGAAAATTATCCTTACTTTTGGTTGAATATAATTTTAAATTATGAATAAACGATATGTGTTTCTGGTAGGATTCCTATTACTATCCTTTTCAGTTTTTTCTCAAACCATCAAATCTCCTGAAGCGTTTTTAGGATACGAGTTGGGGTCTCGTTTTACCAGACATCATAAGGTTGCCGAATATTTTACATATGTGAGCGAAACATTACCAAATGTAATTCTGGAAAAATATGGAGAAACTAATGAGTTCAGACCACTATTGGTAGCTTATATTTCTTCACAAGAAAACATTGACAATCTAGAATCGATTCGAAAATCCAATTTGGGTCAAACTGGTTTAGTAGCCCCAAATGGAAAAAATGACAAAGCGATTGTTTGGTTAAGTTATAATGTTCATGGAAATGAAGCGTCAAGTACTGAGGCTTCTATGAATACGCTGTATAAGTTGGTTACCGAAAAGCAAGATTGGTTAAAAAATACGGTGGTTATTATGGATCCATGTATCAATCCTGACGGAAGAGATCGATATGTAAATTGGTATAATCAGGTAAAAAGCACCCCATACAACACCATTCAAATCGGAAAAGAACATGTAGAGCCATGGCCAGGAGGAAGACCAAATCACTACTTATTCGATTTAAATAGAGATTGGGCTTGGGCAACACAGAAAGAAACCCAACAACGTTTAAAAATTTACAATAAATGGATGCCTCATATCCATGTTGATTTCCACGAACAAGGCATTAACAATCCGTATTACTTTGCCCCGGCAGCAGAACCTTTTCATGAAATTATTACGCCATGGCAGCGGGATTTTCAAAGTCAAATCGGAAGAAATCATGCCAAGTATTTCGACCAAAATAGCTGGTTATATTTCACAAAAGAAAGCTTTGATTTATTGTATCCGAGTTATGGTGACACCTACCCGACCTATATGGGAGCTATTGGTATGACCTATGAGCAGGCAGGCCATGGCAGAGCCGGCCTTGGAATCCAAACGGATGAAGGCTATGTTCTTACCTTAAAAGATCGATTAACACATCATACAACAACGGGTTTATCAACTGTAGAAATCGCCAGTAAAAATGCAGGAAAATTAAATGCTGAGTTTTCGAAATTCTTTGATAATTCTGATTTAAAATTCAAAAGCTTCATTGTCAAAAATGACAACAGCGATAAAATCAACAGACTTAAAACATTATTAGATAAACATGAGATCTCCTACGAATATGCTTCTACATCTGA
>JALQZD010000156.1 GCA_023258495.1 Polaribacter sp. | reverse complement strand
ACCACAAGATGAGATTTCTTTAAAGGGTCGTTGAAGATGACAACGTTGATAGGCTACAGGTGTAAAGGCAGTAATGTCATAGCCGAGTAGTACTAATAACCCATAGACTTATGTACACGTACTGCCAGCCTTCGGGCTGGCGGACACTCTTTTTAAGTCTTCTCAAACTCAAATTGTTTTACCAATATGTTAAGATATTAGCAAGCCAAGCTTGCAGTCGTTAGTTGAATAGTCGTTAGACGTTAGACGGTAGTCATTAAGATTATCCACTATAGACTACAGACTACCAACTAGAGACTAAAAACTTAGGGTGGTTATAGCATTGGGGCTCACCTCTTCCCATACCGAACAGAGAAGTTAAGCCCAATAGCGCCGATGGTACTGCCAACTGGTGGGAGAGTAGGTCACTGCCTTTCTTTTTAATAAAAACCTCATTACAAACGTAATGAGGTTTTTTTATTTATAATAGAATCAATATATTTTCGTTTTTACCTGTAGTCTTTGTTTCTTTGTGCTCAATGAAAAAGGTATTCTTCATTTCTTTATTTTTCCTGTTTCAACAAACGATTACTGCCCAGGTTGGTGGTGAGAATATCTTTCAATTCCTTAATCTTTCTACCTCCGCAAGACAAATTGCACTTGGAGGAGAATCTTTAACCATAGTTGATAACGTAAATCAGGCGATTTGGAATCCAGCAGCTATTAATGCACAAATGGATAACAAGTTAGCTGTCAATTATACGAGCTATTTATCGGGAATTAATTTGGGCTCTGCTTCATTTGCAAAAATTATGACACGACGGTTTGGAGTGATCCATGGAAGCATAACCTTTGTAAATTACGGAACCTTAATAGGCGCAGATGAATTGGGTAATGAAACGGGTAATTTTACCGCAAATGATTTAGCCTTCACAGTAGGATATGCATTCAATATACCAAGTACGAATTTTTACTTTGGTGCAAATGCAAAATTTATTACCTCGAATATTGATACCTATACCTCAACAGGAATTGCAACAGATTTGGGTTTATTCTACCATAGTGAGTACAAACCCTATTCAGTAGCGCTTGTTATTCGAAATTTAGGAACTCAAATTTCTACCTATACAGGTACTTATGAAAAGCTCCCATTGAAAATAGCATTGGGAGGATCATACCGTTTAGAGTATGTCCCTTTAAAGTGGTATTTCACTGCAGATAACCTTCAGCAATGGAACCTGGCAGTTCCAAATCCATCCAACCAAACAACGAATTTAGAGGGGGATACTACCGATGAAAATATTTCATTTTTAACCAATGCGTTTAGACATTTTGTTGTCGGTGCAGAACTTTTTCCAGAAAGTGCGATCAATTTACGATTGGGTTATAATTTTAGAAGAGCTGCCGAATTAAAGATGCAAAATGTGCGTACCTTTGGAGGGATTTCATTCGGATTTGGTATCAAAATGAAACGATTTAAATTCAATTATGCATTTTCAAAGTATCATACAGCAACCAATGCCAGTACTTTTAGTATGCAAATAGACTTTGATAGATATTAATGGAGAAAAAGATTACTATTGCTATAGACGGATTTTCATCCACAGGAAAAAGTACCATAGCGAAGCTTTTAGCTAAGGAGTACAATTATGTGTATGTCGATACTGGGGCCATGTATCGCGCCGTAACCTTATATGCATTTCAAAACAACTTTGTGGGTACCAGTTTTTTAGCTAAAGATAAGCTTATTGAACATCTTGATGATATTGATTTGGATTTCCAATATGACGAAAAAAAAGGCTTTGCTGAGATATATCTCAATGGCGAAAATGTTGAACAGCAAATAAGAACTTTAGAAATTTCTAATTTGGTTAGTAAAGTGGCTACCATATCAGAAGTCCGTCGTAAACTTGTTATAGAACAGCATAAAATGGGTGCAAAAGGCGGTATTGTTATGGATGGAAGAGATATTGGGACCGTGGTGTTTCCTAATGCAGAGCTTAAATTATACATGACAGCATCCGCAGAAACTCGAGCACAAAGACGCTATAAAGAACTAATTGATAAAGGAGAAAAAGTCACCTATGATGAAGTGTTACAAAATGTAAACAGTAGAGATGAAATGGACTCCAATCGTAAGGATTCACCTTTAGTGAAAGCAGATGATGCTATTGAATTCGATAACTCAGACATGAGTATAGAAGAACAATTTAAGTCAATATGTGACTTAATTAATAATATACTTTCCTAAGGAATATTTAAAAACTTATGTGTTTGTAAAGAAATATTCCACTTTGGATTTTTCATTACATAGTCTACAATAAGTGGTGTGATTTTCTCACTCTTGCTCCATTCGGGTTGTAAAAAAAGTTTACAGTTTTGACCAACATGAGCAGCTTGCTCTTCAGCGAATCTAAAATCATCTTTGTTATAAACAATCACCTTCAATTCATCTGCATTGTCATAAGCCTCTTGTAAAGGTATTTTATTCTTCTTAGGAGATAGACAAAACCAATCCCAGGTACCAGAAAATGGATACGCACCACTCGTTTCAATATGTATTTTTACACCATTCTCTTTTAAGGTAGACGTTATATAATCCATAGACCACATCAGGGGTTCACCTCCTGTAATGACTACGGTATCACTATATTTCTTTGCATTATTCACTATATCTTCAACTAAAGTCGGAGGATGTAATTTAGCATTCCAACTTTCTTTGACATCACACCA
>JALQZD010000326.1 GCA_023258495.1 Polaribacter sp. | reverse complement strand
AATAATTCTCGTTCGGCGCGGCATTCGTGTTCAGGGCTCCACTCAGGTAGAGAAGCATATTTGGATCTACGGTTATCCCCTTTGTCAGTTCAATAAAATTCCCCAAAGCATTGGACCTTAATAATTTACCATAAAGATACTCTCGGTGGGGATTCTGGTTTACAGATACAAAATGGTTGTGCCAGAACAGCGTTAATTTTTCACGAATGTGTATTCCAGAATTCATCATTTGTAAAAATGACCATGCATACAGAGATCTTTTTCTGGAGTTGAGTACACGAGTAGTTTCTTGGTTAGAGCCTGTATTTGGAACAGGCTTGCCGTTGACCCAGGTTTCTCCGTAATTAGCGTCAGGGTCATTAATTTCTCCTCTCCCAGTACCATCGAATTGATATTTTAAAGGTGGATTAGGTAAATCTTTATTTTCAAATAATTTTTCAACGGTATTTTGTAAACCTAAATTCAGTGCCTCATCTACCATATTTTGGGTAACACCAAAGGTAGTTCTGTTTAAGAGATGTCTTGCTTGAGTAGTGGTCCAGCTGCCAGAATAAGGATCTAAATAAGGCATGAGTAAAAATACAAATAAAAGCGTACACCCTTTTAGACCTCGAAAAATCCAAAAAGTTTAATTATCCTATATAATTCTTAGCTTTTTCAAGAGCATTTGGAATTCCAGCAGGGTTTTTTCCACCAGCAGTGGCAAAAAAGTTTTGACCGCCTCCGCCTCCTTGAATCAATTTCCCAAGTTCACGGACCACCTGACCAGCATCATAGCTTTTTTCATTGACAAGTTCCTTCGAAATATAACAGGTCAACATGGCCTTTTCTGGAGTAGGAGAACTTCCGAAAATGGCAAATAAATTGTCGTGTTTTTTACCAATAGCGAACGCCATATTTTTAATGCTATTTGCATCTAAATCGACTTTTTTAGCTAAAAATTTCACACCGTTAATTTCCTCTATTTCAGATTCAATAGAAGAAAGAACAGTAGTAGCTTTTTCTTGTAATAATTGTGCTACTTGTTTTTTCAACGCAGCATTCTCATCCTGTAAATTTTGTAAGGCTTTTACGGGTTCTTTGGCATTGTTTAATAAATCGCGCATTTCAAAATACTGACGATTATTTTCAAAATAGAAATCTTTTACAGCATCTGTGGTAATCGCCTCAATTCTTCGAATTCCAGCTGCAACCGCACCTTCGGATTTGATTTTAAAATGCCATAAATCCGAAGTATTTTTAACGTGAGTTCCTCCACATAATTCGATGGATTGACCAAATCGAATGGAACGAACTTTATCTCCATATTTTTCTCCAAAAAGGCTCATTGCACCTTCGGCCAATGCTTCTTCTTTAGGGATATCACGTTTTTCAATTAATGGAAGCTTTCCAGCGATTCGAGCATTGACAAAATTTTCCACATCTTTCAATTCCTCATCGGTCATTTTTGAAAAATGGGAGAAGTCAAAACGCAAATATTTCGAATGCACCGCACTACCTTTTTGTTCTACGTGTGTTCCTAATACTTCACGAAGTGCTTGATGTAAAAGGTGTGTTGCTGTGTGATTCGCTGCCGTTCGTTCTCGTTGCTTTGTGTCTACCAATGCTTTAAATCTACCATCCACAGATTTTGGTAAATTTTTGGCAAAATGAACGATTAAGTTATTTTCTCTTTTGGTATCCAAAATGTAAACAACATCTCCGTTTGTATCTTCTAAATATCCTTTATCTCCAACTTGACCTCCACCTTCGGGATAGAACGGAGTCACATCAAATACCAATTGGTATTGATCTCCATCCTTTTTTGAACTTACCTTTCGGTATTTGGTTATTTGAATATCCGCTTCTAATTGATCGTAGCCAATAAAATCATTTTGATTTGTTTCTTTTAAGAGGGTCCAGTCATCCGTCGAAGATTCACTTGCAGATCGAGAACGTTCTTTCTGCTTTTTCATCTCTGTTTGGAACCCTTTTTCATCTAGCTGATATCCTTTTTCTCTTAGGATTAAGGATGTTAAATCAATCGGAAATCCGAAGGTATCGTACAATTCAAAAGCCCTTTCTCCACTTATGGTTTTCGAATCTGCGTCTTCAATAATTTTATTTAGTAAAATTAACCCTTGTTCCAAGGTCCTTAAGAAGGATGATTCTTCTTCACGAATTACATTTTCAATGAGTTGCTTCTGACTATTTAACTCGGGGAAAGCTGGTCCCATTTTTTTTGACAAGATATCTACCAGTCGATACATAAATGGATCTGTCTGATTTAAGAATGTAAAACCGTAGCGCACGGCTCTTCTTAATATTCTTCGAATAACATAACCAGCACCCGTATTACTCGGTAGTTGACCATCAGCAATTGAAAATGCCACAGCTCTTACATGATCGGCAATCACCCGAGTTGCAATATCTACCTTTTCATCCTTTCCGTAATCGGTATTCGAAATGGTTTCTATCTCTCTGATGATTGGTGTGAAAACATCCGTGTCATAATTTGAAGTAACGCCTTGCAATACCGTGCAAAGACGTTCAAATCCCATTCCGGTATCAATGTGTTTTGCCGGTAAATCTTCTAGACTTCCATCAGCTTTTCGGTTGTATTGCATGAAAACTAAATTCCATAATTCTACAACCTGTGGATGGTCTTGATTCACCAATTCCTTTCCGTCAACTTTACTTTTTTCTTCTGCAGATCGAATATCAACATGAATTTCTGAACAAGGTCCACAAGGTCCTTGATCGCCCATTTCCCAGAAGTTGTCTTTTTTACTTCCAAGTAGGATTCTGTTCTCAGGTACAATTGCCTTCCAGAATTCATAGGCTTCACTGTCTTTTGGTAAGTTGTCTTCCTCGCTCCCTTCAAAAATGGTAACGTATAAGATATCTTTTGGTATTTGATAAACGTCAGTTAGTAATTCCCAAGCCCAGGAAATAGCTTCCTTTTTGAAATAATCACCAAAACTCCAGTTGCCAAGCATTTCAAATAAGGTATGGTGATAGGTATCATATCCCACTTCCTCTAAATCATTGTGTTTTCCAGAAACACGTAAACATTTTTGAGTATCGGCAATTCTTGAATTCTTCGGCTTGCCATTGCCCAGAAAATATTCTTTGAATGGGGCCATTCCAGAATTTACGAATAGTAAGGTTGGGTCATTTTTGGTTACCATAGGAGCGGAAGGCACAATGGAATGTGATTTCTCTTTAAAGAAATTTAAAAAGGTCTCTCTTACGTCTCTAGATTTCATAAAACTGGAATTCCGAAAGGATAAAATTATCGTTAATTAATTACAAAAAAAACTACTCAAAAATAGCAGTTCTAAAACATTTTGTAATTTTGACTGTTACTATTACAATTGAAACCTTTAGCATTACAGCTAAAATTGGTTCAAATTTATGGCAAAAGTAAAATATTATTACGACTCTGAAACGCTATCGTACAGAAAAATCACGGTAAAAAAAAGTGATTATGTTCGTCGTACAATCTACTTATTTCTAGCAGTTTTACTTACGGCATTTCTCGGATTTATATTGCTTAGTCAATTCATAATGTCTCCGGCACAGAGGGCTCAACAGAGAGAATTTGAAAACCTGAAACTTCATTATGAATTGTTAACCAAAAGGATGGATGAAACGTCTCAGATTTTGGGACAGATGCAGGATCGTGATAATAACATTTACAGGAGTTATTTTGAAGTAGACCCAATTCCGGTAGAACAGCGCAAGGCTGGTTTTGGAGGTGTGAATCGATACAAACAATTAGAAGGATTTGATAACTCAAAACAATATCTACTACGTCTTCTGGTAGGTCACTGAAATACCAGACTGATTGAAATGCCATACGTTAATAATGTATTCAGGTTCATTATATAGGAAGTTGGGAAGAGTGTCAATTAAAAATGATTAAATTTACCAGAGGCGGGTTTTGTTGCCCTGATATACATTTATTCC
>JALQZD010000260.1 GCA_023258495.1 Polaribacter sp. | reverse complement strand
TTCCCTTCTGCAATTTTCACATTTATAAATGTAGGTGTGATACTTAGGAGTACTGCTTCTAATATTGAACACAAAAATGAAAATAGGATGGAGACAACCGCATAAAGTACTAAAAGACCCATATCAATAGCATTGGTGTACAAATATAAAAAACAAAAAACCTCAAGACCAATCTTGAGGTTTCATTCGTTTATTTTTATATTAGAATCCGTAACTAAGTCCGAAGAGCCAGTAGGATTGTAGTTTATTGTCTACTGTATCAAAGGTCTCTGCAGGATTACTTACAAGTGCATTCGTCAGCGCTTCTTGCTTGTTTTTACGCAGTCCAAATTCGAAACCAAGACCAATTCCTTTCCACAAAGTATATCCCAAAGAATTGGTTAGTGTCCAGTTTGAGAAATCACTAGACTCATAACTCTGGAACATCGAAAGGTTTGAACGCCAGCTTAAATCACCAAATTTAGCATTGTAATCACCGACGATTTTCGCACCCACAGAAGAATTAAATACATTCTGGCCAGAAGCAAATACAAAATTGTAGTTACCTGGATGAATTACAACTACTAAATTCGAAATAGGTGTCCATGTAAAACCCACACCCAAATCCAAAAATCCAGGATTGTTAAAATTTTCAATTATTGTGGTTCTATATTCTAGTAATCCAGAGGCTGCCCAGTTTTTATTTAGTTTTCTACCGTAAAGAGATGTGAAGTTAAATACATCGGTTGCTGTTTCGAACCCTTCATCGCCCACTACATTTTTATCGTCCAATTTGACCCATCCTAAGGTGAGCATTCCCGTATTTCTCCAGAAAAATTTGTCTTGGAGTAAGTTAGCATATGCGGTAACGGAAACTCCGATATTACCTGCTGAGGCATCAGGAGCATTTCTTCCATACCAATTGCTGAATCCAGATAAACTCATGCCAATGGTACCAAAGGCGCCTTTTTTCCACCCAGGCATGGCGTCCAATTTTGACTGAATGGCATTTGCCTTTGACTGTAGTTTTGAAATCGAGTCTTTTTTCGAAGCCAATTCTTTTTTTAACTCATCTGCCGATTGAGCAACAACAGATAAGGATAAGAATAGAACGAAAATGGTAAGTATTTTTTTCATAAGGATTAAATTTTATTAAAAATAACGATTTTATTCGTCATTCCGATTAAATTTTATGGAAGGTATAAATAAAGCCAAAGCCAAATAATTGACGAAACTGCTCTGTACTTGCTGCTTTGTCATCGATAATAGTGTGGAGGGTTAAGTTTAGCGTAAAAAGCTTGTTTAGATTCACCAAAAAATTTGTTTGGTAATTCACATCGATATTCTGTGGTTTATCGAGATAATCGGAATAGATCTGAACGATATTCTCAATCGTAACATTTTTTGCCAAATCAAATTTGATATATCCAGAAAGGTTAAAACCTAATCCGTAGGCACTTGTTTTACCGGGTTCAACACCATATTGACCAGAAAACGTAGGAGAGACAAAGGTAAATCTCGAGGTCGCTGGTGCTATGTTGATTCTGTAGTTGTCGTTTTTTCGCCAAAACATACCAGGTCCGAAACTCCAATATGCTGGAG
>JALQZD010000181.1 GCA_023258495.1 Polaribacter sp. | reverse complement strand
GAGATTGGGTTTGGTTGTACAACTCCAAATAAAAAGTGTAAATATGAGGTAATATCCAGTTTTCATATGTTTTATTTTCCAGTTATTCCGTCTCCATCAATATCACGCTGAAGCTAATTTTCGAGCGCTTCTAAGGTTTTTTGAACAAGATCTTTGATTTGTTTTAGTTCGTTTTCCAAATTGGAAACACGCCCCTCCTAGGAATCGGCTTTGTCTTGTTGACTTTGAATTTAACTCTGTTGCAGTAATTCCCAAAATAAACCGATAAGTATGCTGTTTTCTTTATGCTTTTTGGCTCTTTCAAATGTAACTAATTTAAAATTGGTTCCACAATTCGAAATAAATGTACCTTTGTCATCAAATTCGTTCGATAAGAAATAAATTCAATTGAAGTGAGGATAATTGCAATGATTCCGGCTCGATACCAAGCCTCTCGATTTCCAGGGAAATTAATGAAAGATCTTTCCGGTAAACCTGTAATCTTAAGGACGTATGAAGCGGCCCTTCAAACCGAACTCTTCGATGAGGTTTACGTAGTAACTGATTCTGATATTATATATAATACAATTGATGAGGCAGGAGGTAAGGTGATGAAAAGTCAGAAGGAACACGAGTGTGGTTCAGATCGTTTGGCAGAAGCCTCTGAAAATATACATGCTGATATTATTGTCAATGTTCAAGGGGATGAACCTTTTATCGATACGGAGTCTTTAAAGCGATTAATTGACGTATTTCATAAAGATGATAATCAATCCATTGATGTAGCATCTCCGATGGTTAAAATTACGAATGAAGAGGATATTCAAAATCCGAATAACGTAAAAGTGATTACCAACCTTCAAAACGATGCCCTATACTTTTCTAGAAGTCCAATTCCATTTCGAAGAAATAAAAGGACTGAGGTAACTCATTTTAAACATGTTGGCGTCTACGCCTTTCGAAAAAAAGCCTTATTAGATTTTTATAATGGTCCGATAACACCTTTAGAATCATCCGAAAAGATTGAAGCGATTCGATATTTAGAAATGGGAAAAACCATTAAAATGGTCGAAATTGATAACCCTGTAATAGGTATTGATACAGAAGAAGATTTAATTAAAGCAATTGAACAGTTTAATGACCTTCAATAAAAGTATAAAAGTCATTGCCTTTGACGCAGATGATACCCTTTGGGTGAATGAAACCTACTTTCGGGAAGCCGAACAGAAATTTGCTAAACTTTTATCGGGTTATGAAACTGCAAATAAAATAGATCAGGAGTTGTTTCAGGTTGAAATCAAGAATCTTGAAAATTACGGATATGGAGTCAAAGGATTTATGCTTTCCATGATCGAATGCGCTCTTGATTTATCAAACTATCAAATTGAACCAAAAACACTACAGTCCATATTAGAAATAGGTAAGGAGATGATTCATAAACCTATTGAACTACTTGAAGGAGTAGAAGAGCTGTTAGTGGCTTTATCTTCAAAATATAAATTGATTGTTGCTACGAAGGGCGATCTATTGGATCAGGAGCGGAAATTAGAAAAATCTGGATTACTAACGTATTTTCATCATGTTGAGGTGATGAGTGAAAAGAAAAGTAAAGATTATCTCAAATTAATGGGTCACCTCGATATTCAGCCAGAAGAGTTTTTAATGGTTGGGAATTCACTTAAATCGGACATATTACCAGTTGTTTCATTAGGTGCATCTGCTGTCCATGTACCATTCCATACTACCTGGGCTCATGAAGAGGTTGAGGAGCATCAAAAAATAAATAAAGAGTATATTACCATATCAAATTTAACCGAGTTACTAAATCATATATCATAAACCATGGCAAGTATTAAAAATTTAAAAAAGGATATTCAATATGTAATCGAAGATATTATTGATGAGTGTTTGTCTAAAGATCCTAAAAAAGCAGATAAAGCACAGAAAATTATTGATGATTCATTAGATATTTTCGACGGACTAATTGCTAAAATATATCAGAAAGGTGTTGAGAATAAAAAAGCGCATTTCTCAGCGATTAATGAAGAATTTGAAAAGGAAGCAAATGCACTACTAGACAGAGCCAATAAGCTTTAATTTAAACTTTTACAATACGATAAAATTTCGTAAATTAGAATGCAATATTTTATGCATAACAACGTTCTTTTACTATAATAAACTTACATATGGCTAGAGCAATGTTTGATTATACTATTGACGTTTTACAACGTGTTAGTTTCAATTTAGAATTATTTAGCAAGGAATTAAAAAAAGCAGTTAAAAGGTTATTACCGCACGAAGTAAAAGAACTTCGTATCTGGTTGAAAAAATTTACACTCGATAAACCTGAATTGTATCCTTGTTTACAAATAATCGAATAAAAAAAGGGAGCAAGAACTGCTCCCTTTTTTAATGCATATTGCCCATACCTTTTCTTTTTCTTGATCGTAATCTATTCATAAGATTCCTTACAAATTCTCGTTCAATATGCTTAAGTCGAAGAATTTTCTTTTTCGATATTACTTTCGATAATTTCTGATCCATTTCTTTTTTGGTATCAAAAATTTGTCGTTCTATTTTATAAATTCTATTTAAGATTTCGTCTGCTTGGTTATCAGTTAGGTTTTTATAGCCGTTGGACTCCTTAATAATAGTCCTTACCTTCATTCGCTCATTGCGTTCTAAACCTCTAATTTTTCTATCGTATTCGTTATACACAGGCCAGAATTTTTCCGCTTCTTTCGCGGTTAATTCAAGTTCCTGAGTGATATAAGCGATTTTTAAAGACCGAACTTTTTCACCAGGATTTTTTACTTCCTGCCCAAAACTTAATCCGGATATGAAAAATATCGCGACTATTACGTAAATCTGTAGTGTTTTCATATTTATGGTCTTAGTAGAATTCATCAATTACAATTTTAGTTTCTGATGATTCCTGCAAATAACTTGTTATAGTTTGTTCATTAAAATTGCTTTCCAATACATCTGTTGCTTCCGTGAGATCGTCAGCATAAATGGCCACCATATCGGAGGAACTAATCTCTATTTCGTTTTGATCAATCCATAATTCAATTTCTTGTTCAGAAATGTTATTATATAGTTGATCATAAGATCCACTTGAAGGAACTAGAAGATAAAATGTAGATATAAATCCAATCACTATTGCAGCTGCGGCAGCATGCTTGAATCTGGAAAGACGTAATTGAATAAGCTTTCCTTTTGGTGTTTTGGTTTCTGATTCAATTTTAAAATTCTTAAAGTATCCTTCGGGGGTATTGAAACCCGGAGATTTCGGAAAACTATGCGCTCTAATTTTTGCGTCTAGTTCCTCATCAAAAGAATCAAAATATCCTTTGGGAACTGTAAATCCAGAATTTTTAGATGCTTTATGTTTAAAATTGTCTGTCATTTCTATTTCTTAGACTACAAAAAATCGCAATGGTTTAATCCGTATGATTTTTAATAAATTCTTCAATTTTCTTTGTTGCATGGTGATAGGATGCTTTTAACGCTCCCACCGAGGTGTCCAGTATTTCTGAAATTTGATCATACTTCAACGCTTCGAAATATTTCATATTGAAAACGATTTGTTGCTTTTGTGGCAGGGTAGCAATCGCTTTTTGTAACACCAATTGAATATAATCACCAGAAAAATAATGATCATCAGCTAAGCTTGTAACGGCTTCCTGATGGTATTCATCCACACTAATATCCCTTTCCTTTGCTCTCTTATTGATATAAGTAATCGACTCATTTGTTGCGATACGATACATCCATGAAAACAATTTACTTTCATTTTTGAAATTGTCAATATTCCTATAAATTTTGATAAACGTATTCTGAAGTACATCATCCGTATCATCATGGACCAATACAATCTTTCGGATATGCCAATACAAACGCTCTTTATATTGGTTTACCAGTTGTTTAAAAGCTTTTTCCTTTGTGGAAGTATGTTGAAGCTCCTTTATAAGTACTAATTCGTCGGTCAACTAAACTTTTTTTATTTAGACCTAAAATTAGTCAAAAGGTTTAATCTTGTCCAAAATTTGGATTTACATAACCAAATAAACGTTTCTGTTTGATGATTTGAGGCACACCTTCTGGTAACATTTCTTCCCATCCTTTCTCGCCGTTTTTAATCATTTTTAAAACGGTTCTAGAGAATATGTCCATGATGTCTTTGTTGAAATCATCAATATTTACCAAACGTCCATTATGTTTAAAGAATTTATACAATTCCTTCATCCGAGGGTGTACTTTTAAATTCTCGCTGGTAATGTATTCATCAGTTTCCTGATCGTGATAGGGATACATATAAACTTTTAAGTCACGGTAGAACAGCTTTCCGAAAGCCTCTAGGATTCCACCACTGACATCACGATAGTACTTTTCATCAAAAATTTCGATGAGGTTGTATACACCCATGGTCAATCCCATTCTGGCCTTGGTGAATTCACTAAAGTATTCCACCAATTTGTAGTATTGCTGATAATTGGTGATCATTACATTTTGTCCAAGAGAACACAATAACTCTGCTCGATCCAAGAAGTCTCTTTCGTTGATTTCACCTTCCTGTTTTAAATTACTTAGTGTAATTTCAAAAATAATTTGGGTGTTTTCCTCTTTTACCTTGTTTTCTGCAAAAAACAGTTTCTTGGATTTTTCAAACATATCCATGTTCACCTTAGTCACCGGTCGAAAACTACCTCTTAACGCCAAGATGTTTTTCTTGTACAATACTTGAGCAGGAAGCATGTTGTTTCCGTCTGGTCCGAACATCACCGCATTGGTCATTCCGTACTTCAATAATTGTAAACTCATCAAACGATTGTCTACATACATGAATCTTGGTCCTGAGAAATTGATCATATCAATCTCTAATTTGTGGTTATCTAGATTATCGTAAAAAGATTTAATTAACTCTTTCGGATTGTCATTTAAATAATACGCACCATAAATTAGGTTTACACCTAAAATACCTAATGTTTCTTGCTGAAGGGTTGCGTCGGTTTCTTTAAAACGAAGATGCACCACAATTTCGTTGTAATCTTCTAAAGGATCCAACTGAAAACGAATCCCTACCCATCCATGACCTTTGAATTTCTTTGAAAAATCAATGGTAGCGACTGTATTTGCATAGGTGAAGAATATTTTACTTGGATGTTTTGACCTGCTTAATCGGTGTTCAACCAAATTAATTTCGTGGCGTAACATTTTCTTTAATCGCGATTCGGTGACATAACGTCCATCTTTTTCTGCGCCATAAATTGCGTCTGAGAAATCTTTATCATAGGCACTCATTGTTTTTGCAATGGTACCTGAGGCCCCGCCCGCTCTAAAGAAATTACGTACCGTTTCTTGACCTGCACCAATTTCGGCAAAGGTTCCGTAGATGTCAGTATTAAGATTTATTCGAAGTGCTTTTGATTTTACTGAAGGGACAGCATTTATTTTTTGATCACCCTTTAAAGAGACAGCCATAATAGTGTTTTATGATGTGGAACAAAAGTACTAAAATAGAAAGCATTACTCAATTTTATTTTATTTTTGTTCTGATGAATTCTTCTAAAAAATCGTTAAAAATTACATTTTTAGGAACAGGTACCTCCCAGGGGATTCCCATGATAGCAAGTAAAGATCCTGTTTGTTTATCGACCGATCCAAAAGACAAAAGATTGCGATCTTCTATTTTGGTTTCTTTTGATGAAAAAAACTATGTCATTGATTGCGGTCCCGATTTCCGTCAGCAGATGCTTAGGGAACAAATTGATTTAATTCATGGGGTATTATTTACTCATGAACATGCCGATCACGTGGGAGGGTTGGATGATTTAAGACCGTATTGTTATCAAATAGGAGAGATGCCTATTTATTTGAATCAAAGAACCTTAACGAGTCTTGAGAAGCGATTTGAATACATTTTTAGCGCTGAAAATCGCTATCCTGGAGCTCCTAGTGTTCAACCGAATATAGTGGATAAAGAGCCTTTTTTTATTGATGATGTTGAAATCATTCCGATTGAAGTAATGCACGGTAATCTCCCGGTGACTGTTTTTCGAATTCAAGATTTTGCCTATTTGACAGATGTGAAATCTATATCTGAGGAGGAGAAGAAAAAATTAAAAGGTGTAAAGGTATTGGTGGTTAATGCGCTTCGAATTGATCCGCATCCGACGCATTTTAATTTAGATGAAGCTTTAGATTTTGTGGCTGAAATTAATCCAGAAATCACCTATTTTACACACATTAGTCATAAGTTAGGGTTCCACAAAGAAGTATCAGAAAACCTTCCGGAAAATGTATTTCTAGCTTACGACGGATTACAAATTACTGTGTAATGCTTTATAAACGTTGTTCAATCCAGGCTTTGAAATTGTAGAAGTTCTGCGGATTTACACCGTGACCAACTGGAAATTCCTCATAGGTGCTCGAAATTCCATGATTTTTTAAGAAAACATCACTCTGGCGAGCCCAATCAACTGGTAAAACTTGATCTACCATTCCATGAGAACAATAGTATTCTGTTGTAATGCT
>JALQZD010000090.1 GCA_023258495.1 Polaribacter sp. | reverse complement strand
GGAAAAAGAGAATTCCTTCGAACTCCAAATCAGTATGGATATTCAACATTGACCTATACACCAAACGAAAATTTCAAAGCGTCTGCGAATCTTGTTTATACAGGACCGATGGATGTATTGCATTTGGCATCACCAGAAAATCTTGGTCAGGATGAATATTTTAGATCACCATCCTTTTGGGATTTAGGACTTCGAATGAGCTATACTTTCGATTTGAATACTTCAAACTTAGAATTCTACACCGGAGCGAAAAACCTAGTTAACGCCTATCAAACCAACTTTGACGTTGGCAAGGATCGCGATAGTAATTTCATCTTTGGCCCAGCGATTCCGAGAACATTTTTCATCGGAATCAAATTTGGAAGTTAGTGTGTACTATTCCAAATTCGGTTGCTCGTTGGTCTGGCTCCAAAACTGTACACCAATCCGGCCGAAGGATAGATATGTGATTTCTGACTTTGAAATCTCGTTTCAGAAAATTTGTATAAGAATTGAACATTGACACCATATTTTGAGGAAATCCAAAAGGTATTTCCAATCCCAAAATTTACTGTTGGCGTCAGTCTTTTTGCTTGAATAAAGCTCCCTCCTATCACAACATAAGGCACAATGTTATCAGAGGAATTTCCAAAATCATAACGTAGTAATCCATCAAAAGTCGTGTACTCTTGATCGTCTCCAATTGCGGTCGCAAACGAAGCAACCATAGTTAAGTTCCATTTAAAATATCTGGCTAGGGTAAATCTAGGGGTTTGGTATGCAATTTGTCCTCCGACAACCGATGCATCCGGTTTGGTGTATCCTGCAAAAGCAGTCCCTATTTCTGCAACCCATTTGTTTGTTGGATTTTGAGCATTGAGGTTCAAAATCAACAAAAAGCCAAACACCAGTAAGCCAAGTTGCATCTTCATAGTTGGTGGTTTTATCTATTTAACTAAATTCAAGCAAATATATTGCAAATAATATGTTTTAGGTTGATAGAATAGGTAGTACATTTGCAAAAAACAAGATTCTTGGGCTTACAAACTATTGTAGACCATTATGCGTCTTCTTCTCAACTCAATCAGGTTCTACAAAAATTAAAACCTGAACGCAACCAATTTCAAATTTCGAATTTGGTCGGATCTTCATTGTCTTTTCTGATTTCAGAGAGTTTTAAAAAATCAGATTTTCCGTTTTTATGCATCTTTGACGACAAGGAAGAAGCAGCGTATTACTTAAATGATTTAGAATTGCTTTTAGGCGATAAAGATGTACTATTTTATCCGTCCTCTTACAGAAGACCTTATCAAATTGAAGAAACGGATAATGCCAATGTATTACTTCGTTCTGAAGTATTAAATCGCATCAATTCGAGACGGAAAAACGCGTTAATTGTTACCTATCCTGAAGCTCTTTTTGAGAAAGTAATTACAAAAAAGGTATTTGAAAACAATACACTTCGCATCAATGAAGGTGATACTTTATCGTTGGATTTTGTCAATGAGGTTCTTTTCGAATATCAATTCAAACGGGTCGATTTTGTTACCGAACCAGGTGATTTTTCTGTTCGGGGTGGAATTATTGATGTGTTCTCGTTTTCGAATGATGAGCCCTACCGAATTGAGTTTTTTGGAGATGAAGTTGAAAGTATTCGAACCTTCGATATTGAAACACAATTATCGACTGAGAAATTAAAGAAACTCATCATTGTTCCAAATTTTGAAGTCAAATCGATTCAGGAAAAGCGAGAAAGTTTTTTAAACTACCTATCCGATAAAACAAGGGTTTTTATCAAATCTCCAACCCTAACTAAGCATCAGCTAAATACAATATTCAAAAAAGCTGAAGTTAGTTTTGAGCAATTATCCAAAGAAATAAAACACGCCGAGCCTGCTGAATTATTCTGTAATGAATCATTAATTTCAGAAGAATTACTGGCTTTCACTCACGTGGTTTTTGGAAACTTAGATAAAACGGTAGTTGAATATTCTGATGAATCGGTGACATTTGATGTTAAGCCACAACCCGCCTTCAACAAACAGTTCGATTTATTGATTGAAGATTTAAAATCAAAACATGAAGCGGGATATGCGAATTACTTATGTTGTACAAATGAGCAACAGGCGAAACGATTTCATGACATTTTTGACGACTTAGATCAAAGTCTCCATTATAAAACGGTTGTTCTTCCATTATTTCAAGGATTTATAGACAACAATGCTAAAATCGCCTGCTACACCGATCATCAAATTTTTGAACGTTACCATAAGTTCAAAATCAAAAATGGATACGCAAAAAAACAAGCGATTACCCTAAAGGAATTGAACACCCTTGACATCGGTGATTATGTTACCCATATCGACCACGGAATAGGGAAATTTGGCGGACTTCAGAAGATTGAAGTGGAAGGAAAAAAGCAAGAGGCTATCAAACTGATTTATGGCGATCGTGATATTTTATATGTGAGTATTCACTCGCTGCACAAAATCACCAAATTCAACGGCAAAGACGGGAAACCTCCTAAAATCTACAAATTAGGTTCGGCAGCCTGGAAAAAAGTCAAGCAAAAAACCAAAGCTCGTGTAAAACATATTGCTTACAACCTTATTCAGCTATATGCCAAACGCAAGATGAAAAAAGGATTCGCTTTTGGACCTGACACATTCATGCAGCACGAATTAGAAAGTTCGTTTCTATACGAAGATACTCCAGATCAATTGACATCGACTCAGGATGTGAAAAACGACATGGAGAAAGAGCAGCCAATGGATCGTCTGGTTTGTGGCGACGTTGGTTTCGGAAAAACGGAAGTTGCCATTCGAGCTGCATTTAAAGCAGTCGACAATGGCAAACAAGTGGCAATTTTGGTTCCAACAACCATTCTCGCATTTCAACATTTTAAAACCTTCTCAGAACGACTTAAAGACTTTCCGGTTTCTATCGATTATTTGAATCGCTTCAGAACAACCAAAGAAAAAAGAGAGGTTATTGAGGGAGTCAATAATGGAAAAATTGATGTTGTTATTGGAACGCATCAGTTGACCAATCAGAAGATAAAATTCAAGGATTTAGGACTACTCATCATTGATGAAGAGCAGAAGTTTGGTGTTGCAGTTAAAGACAAATTAAAAACCATAAAAGAGAACGTAGATACACTCACATTAACAGCAACTCCGATTCCGAGAACTTTGCAATTCAGCCTGATGGCCGCGCGAGATTTATCAGTGATTAAAACACCTCCGCCAAACCGTCATCCGATTGAGACGAATGTGATCCGATTGTCCGAAACGATTATTCGCGATGCCATTACTTATGAAATTACACGCGGCGGACAAGTTTTCTTTATTCATAACCGAATTGAAAATATTAAAGAGGTAGCCGGAATGCTACAACGATTGGTTCCATCAGCAAAAATTCGAGTGGGTCATGGTCAAATGGATGGGAAAAAACTAGAACAATTGATGATGCAATTCATGAATGGTGAGTTTGATGTTCTGGTTTCAACCACGATTATTGAAAGTGGATTGGATGTACCAAATGCGAATACCATTTTTATCAATAACGCTAATAATTTCGGATTGTCTGATCTACATCAGATGAGAGGTCGAGTGGGACGATCGAATAAAAAAGCCTTTTGTTATTTCATTACCCCACCCTATCACATGATGACGGATGATGCCAGAAAACGAATTCAGGCTGTGGAGTTGTTCTCCGAGTTAGGAAGTGGAATCCATATCGCAATGAAGGATCTGGAAATTCGCGGTGCAGGGGATTTATTGGGGGCTGAGCAAAGCGGATTTATAAATGATATTGGTTTTGAAACCTATCAGAAAATACTAGCGGAAGCGATTGAAGAATTGAAGGAAAATGAATTTGCGGAATTGTATCAGGACTCCAATTCAGAGCGAAAAGAATTCGTGAAAGAAGTAGTCATTGATACTGATTTTGAAATTTTGTTCCCAGACGATTATGTGAATTCAGTTACGGAGCGACTTACGTTGTACAACGATTTGGCGGCTATTGAAAGTGAAGAAGGATTGCTCAAATATACCAATGAAATTATCGATCGTTTTGGGCCATTACCAACACAAGTTGTGGATTTATTTGATAGTGTTCGCATCAAATGGATTGTAAAATCACTCGGAATTGAAAAGATCATTCTGAAGCAAAAACGCATGATTGGTTATTTTGTTGCTGATCAGCAAAGTGCATTTTATCAAACCGAAGCCTTCACGAATGTGTTGAAATTTGTTCAGCAAAATTCCAAAATATGTGTCATGAAAGAAAAGCAAAGCAAAAATGGATTGCGTCTTTTGATTACATTTATAAAAATTGATTCTGTGCAAAAGGCACTCCAAACACTTCAAAAAATTTAAGATGTATACCGATTTTAGCAACCTGTCGCAAGAATCGAAAGTTTGGGTTTATCCATCAAACCGAAAATTCTATCCGAATGAAATTGACGAGGTAAAATCTGCTGTTCAAAGTTTTGTAGAGGAATGGAAAAAAGACGATCCGAACTTCAAAGCATCTTTCGATTTCAAATATGATCGATTTGTAATTCTTGCTGCGGATGATTCCGAAAGTCAATTGACAACTCAGGACATCGACGCTTCGGTGGCTTTTATTTTTGAGTTGCAGACCAAATTTGATGTTATCCTGATCGATAAATTAAATGTCTGTTTTAAACAAGGCCAATTTGTTCAGTACAAAGATTTGAAAGCGTTTAAAAAACTGATTAAACAAAAATCTGTTTCGAAAAAAACCATCATCTTTGACAATCTCGTTTCGAATATTGCCGATTATTCAGAGGTTTGGGAAATCCCAATTACTGAAAGTTGGTACAACCGATTTTTCTAATTCATGGAATCCAATACGCTTAAAAATTTATCGATTCTACTTACCGCTTCTATCCTGATCAGTACATCAGGCGTATTAGGGAGATATATTGCAATGCCGGTTGAAGTTATCGTATGGTTTCGTGCTTTTTTCGCGATGATTCTCTTATACGGTTTTTGTAAGATTCGTAAGCAACCCATGACAATAAAAAGTCAGAAACATAAAGTTCCATTTTTATTAGGAGGAATTTTTATGGCTGTTCATTGGATTACCTATTTCTACGCTTTAAAGTTGTCGAATGTCGCATTGGGCGTTCTATCCTTATACACCTTTCCTATTTTCACGGCGATCCTAGAACCTTTCTTTTTAAAAATAAAATTCAATCCGAGGTATATTGTTTTAGGGATTATTGTATTGATAGGACTCTATGTCCTTACCCCAGATTTAGACTTCCAGAATAGCTATGTGCAAGGAATTCTAATCGGATTGTTTTCTGCCTTGTGTTATGCCATCCGTATTTTGATTTTTAAACAATATGTCGATGCTTATAATGGAACCGTATTGATGTTGTATCAAACCGTGGTGATTAGTGTTATTCTACTTCCAACCTTGTTCTTCATGGATTTATCGGCCTTCAGAAGTCAGTGGCCATATATTATCATTCTGGCCGTGGTCACAACGGCAACCGGACATAGTTTAATGCTTCATGCACTGCAATTTTTCTCGGCAACAACGGCTTCTATAATTAGCAGTCTGCAACCCGTCTTCGGAATTTTTCTGGCTTTTATTTTTCTTGGAGAAACTCCCGTTCAGAATACGTATATCGGTGGGGCGATTATTTTAGTGGCGGTCGTTATTGAAAGTTTCAAAAGCAAAGAAGCTTAACACAATTCAAACTGTTTTCCCGGTAAAGGTTTGACGATTCCCTTCAATTCCAATTCAAGCAAAAGAGGGGATAATTTGTAAATGGGTATACTGGTTTTCAAACTAATAATATCTAAAAGTTCCTTCCCGTTTTCATTTAAAAAATCGACAATCGACTGTTGTTCATCGGATAGCTCAACAAACAATTGTTTTTGAATTGGTTTTTTAGCAGTATTAGGTTCGATATCCCAATTCAGCATTTGAACAACATCATCTGGATCTGTTAAGGCTATTGCTCGATTCTGTTTAATAAGTGAATTACATCCTTTGCTAAACATGTCGGTCACTCGACCAGGAACAGCAAACACATCTCGGTTGTAGGAGTTTGCGATATCTGCAGTAACTAAGGACCCTCCTTTTTCTCCGGATTCAATTACTACTGTAGCCTGGGAGAGACCTGCAATAATCCGATTTCGTCGTAGAAAATTTTCACGAAAAGGTTGATCAAACTGATAGAATTCAGATATGAATCCGCCATTATCTTCAACTTCCGATACATACTTTATATGCGCTTTCGGATACGTTAATTGCAATCCGCTTGCAAGAACTGCAATGGTCTGCAAATTGTGTTTGATAGCTTCCTGATGTGCACAGATATCAACTCCATAGGCAAATCCGCTCACAATAATTGGGTTATAATCCTTGAGGTGTTGAATTAATTCCTTGCAGAAATCACGTCCATATAAGGTCATATTTCTTGTCCCGACTATGGCAATTACGGGTCTTTTGTCAAAATTGATTTTACCGCGTTTAAAAAATAAAACGGGGCCGTCGGGACAGTGTTTAAGGTATTCAGGATAATCAGCATCTAGAAAATAGGAATAATCAATATTTTGATTTAGAATAAATTCCAATTCACGCTCTGCGGATGATAAATTGCGTTCATCGGACAGGTTAGAAATTAGGCGTTCTCCAATACCATCAATTTTCTGTAATCGAATGGATTTTTCCTCAAAAATTCCTGATGGACTGCCAACGAGGGAAATTAATTTTTTTGAAATAGTATCGCCTATTTGGGCACATTTCTTCAGTCGCAAAACTGCGAGTAAATCTTCTTTTTTCATAACAATTCAATAGCAGAATGAAGATAGAAAATTTTTGTTGATAATTTTTTTAGCAGAATAAAAGTTCGCATGGAGATTTTTCTAAATTTGTTTACATGACATTGGACAACTACATCAGTGATTTATTGTACAGACACGATTGTGTTATCGTACCCGACTTTGGAGGATTTATCAGCAATAAAAAAAGTGCCAGATTGGATGCCGAAACACATGCATTTTATCCTCCTTACAAGCAAATCGGCTTCAACTCACATCTGAAGCACAATGATGGATTGTTAGCCAATTATATCGCTACCAAAGAAAATATCTCCTACCAGAAAGCGACATCGGCCATTTCTTTAGCCGTAATTAAATGGCAAAACAAATTGCAATCCGAAGGTGTAGCAATCAAAAAGATTGGAAAATTGTCATTAAATGCTGAAAAGCAAATTGAATTTACGCCAGGACAAGGGTACAATTACCTTACCTCTTCATTTGGGTTGAGCAGCGTGAAGGGTTCACCTGTTGCAAGAGAAACGAAAGTAATTCCAATTGCCAAAGAGAAAAAATCTTATGGTAAAATTGCATCCTATGCAGCTGCAGCAGCCATTGTATTAAGCCTAGGTTTCATCGGATTGCAGGAATACAGTACCAATCAGCACAATAGACTTGTGGCAAGTCAGCAAAAGGCAGTGGAGAAGAAAATTCAAACGGCAACATTCGTTATTGACAATCCGTTACCGACATTAGAATTGCAAGTTTCGAAAGCTAAATTGAAGCCTTATCATGTCATTGCAGGAGCTTTTCAATTCCCAGAAAATGCAAAAAAGAAATTGCGTCAGTTAAAAGCCAAGGGTTATGATGCCAGTATCATTGGGAAAAATAAATGGGGATTAACTCAGGTAGCCTTCGGAAGCTACGAAAACAGAAACCAGGCCATTAATAACCTATATCGCATTCAGGATACAGTATCTGAGGATGCTTGGTTATTAGTGAAAAAATAACCAATTCTTCTTTTTCTCGGCTATCTTTGCATAAATTTTTAATTTGATGGAAGCTAAAACTCCAAAGGATTCATTGACTATTCTTACCGATTTAGTCTTACCCGGTGAAACGAATTATTTAGACAACCTTTTTGGTGGTGAATTACTGGCCCGGATGGATCGTGCATGTAGTATTACTGCTCGAAGACACTCGAGAAGAATTGTGGTTACCGCGTCTGTAAATCATGTAGCATTTAATAAAACCGTTCCAGTGGGCAGTGTTGTGACTATTGAGGCCAAAGTATCACGCGCCTTTAACTCCTCCATGGAAATTTACGTAGATGTTTGGATTGAAGATCGTCAGTCGGGCCAGCGCACTAAAGTAAATGAAGGAATTTACACCTTTGTTGCGGTGGATGAGACAGGAAAACCAGTTAAAGTTCCTCAAATAATTCCGGAGACAGATGTAGAAAAAGAGCGTTTCGATGGCGCATTAAGACGTAAGCAATTGAGTCTTATTCTTGCAGGAAAAATGCAGCCCAATGAAGCTACAGAATTGAAAGCTTTGTTCAGATAATAGTTCTATTCTTGTAAAGCGCACCCATACAAGAATTAAGATTAGTATCTTAGCGAGAATCGATTCAATCAACTTCTTATGATCCAATCTTATAAAAAGAACCCAAAACTCTTACCACATTACGATGCTATTGTAATCGGCTCTGGAATGGGTGGATTAACAACAGCCGCGATTTTAGCCAAAGAAAACCAGAAGGTTTTGGTAGTAGAACGACATTATACCGCTGGCGGATTCACACATGTTTTTAAGCGAAAAGGGTTTGAGTGGGACGTGGGTATTCATTATATCGGAGAAGTTCAAAGACCTACATCAGTAATTCGAAAAGTATTCGATTATATCACTGATGGAAATTTACATTGGGCAGATATGGGTGAGGTCTATGATCGCATCATAATTGGGGAAAAAGAATATGATTTTGTAAAAGGTGTAAAGAACTTCAAAGAACAAATGACGTCTTATTTTCCCAATGAAAAAGAGGCCATTGATTCTTATGTCGATTTGGTTTTTGAAGCCGTTGGAAAGAGTCAGAAATTTTATATGGATAAAGCCTTACCGTCATTTATCAGTACATTTATTGGGACGAGATTACGAAATCCATTTTATAAGTTTTCAGACAAAACCACCTATGAAGTGCTACGATCACTTACTGATAATGAGGGATTAATCAAGGTGTTAACCGGACAATATGGTGATTATGGATTACCCCCGAAAGAGAGTAGCTTCGTAATGCATGCATCGGTGGCCAGACATTATTTCGCAGGAGGAAATTTCCCGATTGGGGGTTCTTCAAAAATTGCTGAAACTACAGATCAGATCATTGAGAAAGCAGGCGGAACTATTCTGATTAGTGCCGAAGTTGATGAAATCATCATTGAAAAGAATAAGGCCGTTGGTATCCGAATGAAAGACGGCAAAGCGTTCAGGGCGAACAAAATTATCTCCGGAGCTGGTATCATGAATACCTATGAGAAACTATTACCATCTATAGTTTGGAATAAATTGAATTTGAAAAGTAAGCTTCAAAAGGTAAATCGTTCTGTGGCGCATGCCTGTTTGTATTTGGGTCTGGAAGGATCTCCAGAAGAATTAGGATTGCCAAAAACAAATTACTGGATTTATCCCGAAAAAGTGGATCACGATACGGCAGTTCAGAATTACTTAGGAGATATCAATAATGAATTTCCTGTGGTCTATATTTCGTTTCCGTCGGCTAAAGATCCTGATTGGAGCAATCGATATCCGGGTAAGAGTACCATCGATATTATTACCCTTGTCCCTTATTCACTTTTCGAAAAATGGGATGGTACCTCTTGGATGAAAAGAGGTGAAGACTACGAATCCATAAAAGAAACTATTACGAATAGATTGTTGGATGTGCTCTACAAGCATGTCCCATCAGCAAAAGAAAAAATTATCCATAAAGAATTGTCTTCTCCATTAACTACAAAACATTTTGTTAATTATGATGAAGGTGAAATCTATGGGTTGGATCACAGCCCGAAACGATTCAGGCAACGATTTTTAAAACCGCGAACTCCAATTAAAAATCTATTCTTAACAGGTCAGGATATTGTGTCGGCTGGAGTAGCTGCCGCACTATTTTCGGGAGTAATCACAGCATCCGCAATCACAGGTAAAAACATCATCAAAAAAATAATGAAGAAGTAGGTTAGCGTCGGAGTAACCAGCTTTGTGGATTCAATCGTTTTGTATTCTTAAATAGAACGAATACCAAAGTCGTTTTTTGAGTCACTTTATTCGTAAAAATCTTACCGATGCCCTGACCTGTGGTGACCTTATCTCCTACTTTGACGAATGAATTTTCTAAATTCTTATACGTACTGATGTAGTTTCCGTGCTGGATAAGCACATTTTTCTTCCCGCCAGAAGTTTTTTGAATTCCGAGCACTTCTCCGTCGAAAATACTTTCGGCCATAGATCCTTTGCTCGTTGTGAAATGAATTCCTGTACTATTGATAGTAATTCCACTTAATGTTGGATGCGGCTGTACGCCAAACCGTCTCGTAATGATACTCTCCTTCACAGGCCACGGTAATTTCCCTTTATTCAATTCAAATTTAGCCGCCAAAGCCTTGGCTTCTGGACTCAGGATAAACTCATCTTTTTTAGCTTTTACTGATGTTGATTTTGCCTTTCGATTCGCTCGTGCTATGGCTTCTTTAATTAACTTGTCAATCTTTTGAGCAATAACCTTTTCTTCCTTTATTTTGGTTTGAAGTTCTCGCTTGTATCTTTTTTCTCTTTTTTTGATGTAGGTGATTAACTTCAACTGTTCTTTCTTGTCATCTTCAATCAGCTTTTTCTGCTCCTGTTCCTGTTCAATCAATGAGTCTTTTTGCAATTTTTGAACCTGTAACGAATCTTTAATTTTTTCAAGAATATCAGTTTGTATCACAATTTCTTCACCCTGCCTTTTTCGATACGATGCATATTGCTGCATGTATTGTACACGTTTATATGCCTGATAAAAATTCTGGGAAGACAACAAAAACATCATTCGGCTTTGAAGACTTTTACTCTTATAGGAGCGATAAATCATATCGGCATAATCCTTTTTAAGCACCTCAAGATTTTTTGAGAGTTTATCAATCTCTTTTTCTTTCTTGTCAACCTCTTTTCCTAGTAAAATAGATTCTAAATTCACTGTACCAATAAACTTGTTTCGAACATCAATTTTAAGATTGATGTCCTTCAATTCCTCAAGCGCATTTTGTTCTTTCTTTTGTTGCGTCACCAAAAGTTTATTGACGCGTTTAATATCGAGTCGAATTCGTTTCCGCTGGGTTTCCAGCTCCTTTCTAGTTTGACTAAAACCAGAAAAACTAGAAGCGATAAGGAAAAAAATGACGATATGTAACGTCGATTTCTTCATTACAATATTAATTGTTTGTAGCCTCCAGGAATTCGAAAAGGAACTTGTAAGGGTTGATTGAATTCTACGGATCGCAGTGTAAAGTCGATCTCGGTGTAATTCTTTTTACCTTTTGATTTCAAAATGATTTTTGTAGGGTAGATTTCATCTTGCATCAATTGATAAGATGGATAAACCACATCCATTCGTGTATTATTTTTTGTATCGATGACAAATTGATTGTCAAGTTTAAAATGAGACGGATTTAGCGTAAAAAACAAATGAAATAGCTCTGATTGAACCCTGGGTGACATGAGATACCTATTGTTCTCAATTTTCATGTCTTGTTTGACTTCTTTTAAATTCTGAATTGCCTGACCAAGAAACAGATTCTGAAGCTGTTCAAAATTTACAGAAACACCAAGCAGATTTTCAATCATTTTGAAGTCTCCAATAAAATAATTCTTAGCCACTGGTGAATAATACTCAACAGAATTTGGCGTGATTTTCGCCTTAAAAACAGTGATTAACTTTGATCCTTTTAACCAGATAAAATTATCTTTTTCCATTCGCATGGTAACTGATAAACCCTGTCTGGTTTTCCCATTATTAAAATTGACTTTAAATTTGCTATCAACGGTTTTTTTGTCCAAATAGGTGGCCAAGTGTTTTCTAGCCACTTTCCTTGCCGAAGTTTCATTTGCAATTGCAGAATTGTCAATCATATTTTTTTTGACTTTACAGCCCGAAACTAAAAGTATCAAAAACAAAACAAAAACCGTTCGCATCTTCAGTATCATTTAATTTTATTGTATTGGATTTTATACTTATCGCTTTTTTCTTTATTCCCAATAGCATCATTCGCTTTGAACAAAATTTCATAAAAATTCTTGATCATAGCATCATCTAAAACAAAATCAATACCATTCTCTAAAACTTCAATCGCATTTTTATATTGCTTTTGATTGTAAAGGATTTTCCCTTTTTCCAAATACAAAATAGCTTGGATAGGGAACAATTGTAATCCTTTGTCAATGTATTTTAATCGATCTTTTACTTCGGTGAGTTTGTTCAATAATTCAGAAAGGGACTCGAATGATCTATTCGATTCAAATCGTTTTATGAGAGACGTCACATCGGTTGCAGCTTTTTTCTTTTGAACAGGAGCTGTCCTTTTCTGATAAAAAGTTTTAAAGTACTTGAGTTTTGGGGCCAATCGTCCTTCCTCTTCAATTTCATTAATCAATTCAAAAGCAATTTTATAATCTCTATTCTTGATATATAAATCTGCTAATCCTTCCTTTTCCTTTCCATTTAAATCCACCACTTTTTTCTGAACTTCAATGGCATCCGGATAACTTCGTTGTTTGTCAAATACAGATACCAAATGCTTCAAATACCATATGTTCATTGGCTCTTTTTCGATAGCTCTATCGATATATTCTTTGGCTTGTACATACTGATTTAATTGCAAATAGTTTTTCGAAATTTCAAAAAATACCGAAGGATCGTCGGGTAGAATCTGATTGCAATTTTCTAAAAAATGAATGGCGCTTTGATGATTTCCGATAGATTTTTCAGAAAGCGCTTTGAAAAAAAACCGTTGAAACTCCAGTTCTTTTTCTTCGGTTAAATCCTTCGCAATCGGAATACTATCCTGTGCAAGAATTTGAGGAGTAATCACAAAAAAGAAGAAAAGAAAAAGAACAACAATTCTATAATTCAGTTGCTGGAAATTTTCTTTACTTCTAAATGTGATGTTGCATTTCATGCATTTATGTTAATTCTGTATAATCTCCAATACTCACAGAAGTGAAGTTACCATTGAATGTTGCATAATTTCCAATCATTGCATTGTGCAAATTGGCATCACTAATTTGAACATTGGTTTGAATTAAAGAATCTGTAATTGTCGAATTCGCAACGACACTATTTTCTCCAATCGAAACGTATGGACCTACAGTACTATTTTTCAAGCTTACATTTTTTCCAATAAAGCAAGGCTGAATAATTTCTGAATTCTCAAGAACAACGCAATCAGAAACCAAGTTATTGCCGTCTTTTTGTTCGTAAATTAAAACTTGCTTATTGGTATCGACTGTGGGGTCTTTTTTACCGCAATCCATCCAAGCATTTACTTTGCCAGGGATGAATTTAGCGCCCTGTTGTTTTAACGATTCGAGAACATTGGTCAATTGATATTCACCATTTTCTTTTAAATCGTTATCAATCAAATATTGAATTTCTTCTTTTAATTTATTTCCATCCTTGAAATAGTAAATTCCGATGATCGCTAAATCAGAAATAAAATCTTGTGGTTTCTCAACGAAATCGGTGATGTATCCATCATCCAGTTTTATTACTCCAAAAGCGCTAGGGTCTTCAACTTGCTTTACCCAAATCGCACCATCAGCATTCGTATCTAATCTGAAGTCAGCCTTAAATAAGGTATCGGCATAAGCGACAACACAAGGTCCATCTAATGAATCTTTAGCACAATAAATGGCATGAGCTGTACCGAGAGCTTCTTCTTGCGTATACACACTTCCTTTTGCGCCAAGTTTGTCTGCAATGTTGAGAAGTTTGTCGGCTGTGTCTTTTGGAAATCCTTTTGCTAAAGGTCCAATTACGAAAGCTATTTCATCAATTTCCTCTTCAATTACCGATGCAATATCTTCTACCAATCGTTGTACAATTGGTTTACCAGCGATAACAGTTAATGGTTTTGGGGTGGTCAATGTGTGGGGTCTTAATCGCGATCCAACACCTGCCATAGGGACAATAATTTTCATGCGTTTTTCTTTCAAATTTAAGCTGCAATATACACTTAATTCAGGGCACTAAAAAATAGTTTTATATGCCTATTTTTGTGGAAAATTAATCCGAGATAAGCCACCTAAGTGAATTACCTTACTGTTGAAAATATTTCAAAATCTTATGGAGAGCGAACGCTTTTTCAAGAGCTGTCTTTTGGGATCAATAAGGATCAAAAAATTGCTTTTGTCGCCAAAAATGGAAGTGGAAAAACTTCAATTTTGAATATTGTTGCAGGCGTGGATACTCCCGACGACGGACAAGTAGTAAAACGCAAATCAATTACCATTGGTTATTTATCACAGAGGGACAATCTGAATCCGGAACTCACTATCGAAGAAAGCATTTTTGCTACCGAGAATAAAGTACTTTCCATCATTCATGACTATGAAAACGCACTCAACAACCCAGATGACACTGATGCTTATCAAAAGGCATTTGAACTGATGGAACGTCACAATGCATGGGATTTTGAGACACAGTACAAACAGATATTATCAAAATTAAAACTAGAAGATCTCGATAGAAAAGTTAAACATTTATCTGGTGGGCAAAAGAAACGATTATCATTGGCGATTTGCCTAATTCATAAACCTGATTTGCTGATTTTAGACGAGCCCACAAATCACTTAGATTTA
>JALQZD010000392.1 GCA_023258495.1 Polaribacter sp. | reverse complement strand
AATCGATTTAGAAATTAAAGAAGAATATTCTATGGGGTATGCGAGTCATGTTGGTTTTAGAGCTAGTACTTGTTCACCATTTTATTTTTACGATTTAGATTTTGAAATTCAGACTCCATTAAAGGTGTATCCGTTCTGTTTGATGGATACCACTTTGAATGATTACATGAAATTAACTCCAAAACAGTCGTTAGGAAAAATAAGAGATTTGCGCAATGAAGTGAAGGCCGTGAATGGTACTTTTATTACGTTATTTCATAATGAAAGCCTGAGCAATTATTTGAGATGGAAAGGATGGAAGCGTTTGTACGAATCTATGTTGAAAATAGGAACATCTGGCTATGATTCGCATTATTAAACGCAGAGATTTAGATCTCCAGAAGTATGATTCCTGCATTGATGAATCTTTACAATCCAGAATTTTTGCGTTTTCCTGGTATTTGGATGTAACTGTTGAACATTGGCAAGTAGCTGTATTAAATGATTATGAAGCCGTAATGCCATTACCTGTTCGTAAAAAATTTGGGATTTCCTATGTTTATCCGCCATTTTGGATATTAGAACTTGGAATTTTCTCAAAAGGGCCAATGGATGATTCGGTATTTATTGAAAAAATTAAGGACGAGTTCAGATGGATCGAATTACGTTTAAATTCATCTAATACTTTTCATTTTGATTCAGATGTCGGATTGAAAATGCAGTATCAACAATTGTCATTGTCCGAAACATTTGATCAAATTCTGAATTCATATCGAAAAGACCGAAAAAAAGATTTACGAAAAGCTAAGGAATCAGGATTAGTAGTAAAATGGGATGACGATTCTAATCATTTGATTGATTTATTCAAAAAAAGCATAGGGAAAAGGACTTCAAATATTACCGAAAGTGATTATAAAAATCTTCGAGAAATTATAAGAACTTGTTCCAAAAAAGGCCTAGGACGAATACTCTCTGTATATGCTGAAGATGATAGTCTGGTGGCTTCTTCATTCGTTTTATTATATAAGAATACCTGTACCATTTTAGTTTCTGCTACTGATTTTTCCAATAGAGGTAATGGAGCAAATACTTTTTTAATAGACACGCTTCTTCGTCATTATCAGGATCAATTTGAATTTTTCAATTTTGGTGGGTCATCAATTCAATCCGTAGGGGAGTATTTTAAAAGTTTTGGAGCAAATACGGTAGATTATCCATTCATTGCTTGGAAAAAGCATCCGAAGTTATTCAAACTGCTCGGAAAATAAACAACTTATTTTTTTGGAAGTCGTTTGTTGAATTTAAATTTCCAATACGTTTCCGTGTAGGGTTCTTTATCCTTGACCACACTACAGGGGTTTCCAACGGCGATTGAGTTTGACGGAATATCCTTTGTAACTACTGAATTCGAACCAATAACAACATTATCTCCAATGCTCACACCAGGTAAAATCGTACTGTTCGCACCGATCCAGACATTGTTCCCAATGTTGATTGGATTTCCTTTTTCATGATTGGTAAAATCTTTTGTATCATGATTGGAAGATATGATAGTAACCCCAGGTCCTAATTCAATATTATTACCAAAATGGATTCCATTATTGGCTTGAATGTAATTATTGACGTTGTCTCCTGGATCACATAAAATCCCTTTGGTAATATTCTCGGGTGCTACAACGCGAGAAGTAAAATGAACCGGCCATTTGACTTTCGGATTTAAACGAAAAACTTTCTGCGGAATGAAATAATGAAAGAATAAAATATAATATCGTTGATAGCCATACTTGGGACGATAGTATTCGGGATAAACCCAATTGATAAACCATCCGAAGAGAATAAAATCGATTTTTTTTAACATTTAATTCTTCTTTAAGGCGGTCATAAAGTAGAGCAACAAAGCAACATAACCGATTCCGCCCACCATTGAGAGGATAAAAATAGCGGTTTTTAAATCATTCGAGATAATACCGTAATAAATAGCAGCGATATTTAAAAGAAGCAAGAAAATATTGAAAATTAATCCGATTAAATTCTTGTTCATCGATACAATCAAACTGCTAATAGGGGTGAAGAAACTCCTTCCCAAAATAAGGAATGAAACAATCCATAAATAAGTTCTTAAATCATTCCAATTATTTCCTAAAAACCATTCCAAAGCATATACGCCAATGGTGTTAATCATAATTAGAAAACCTAGCATGATCAATACATTGGTTCCTACCACTTTTTTAGTCAATTGGTACAGTTCACTTTTTTTATCCTCTAGTAATTCAACTGATTTTTTGAAATAGACTTTTGATACTGAAGAAGAAATCAGAAACAGGGGAGCTCCCAGAATTTTAAGGGAAAAAAAGTAGGTCCCAGCTTCCTTAGCACTAAAAAATGCCAGAATGAGCAACGGCATAAAATTAAGTGCTAACGCGTTTAAAAGGTTCGACGGAAATAAATAATTTAAAATTTCTGAATGGGTTCGAACTTCACTTTTTAACATTGAAAATTGAAAACTGGTAAACGTCCCTATATTCTTATAGGTGTTAAATAGAAAAAGAAGCAACTGGGATGTCAAAAAGCCGAAAATTAAACCAAATACATTGTACTTATAAAATAATATCCATTGAAATCCGACATTCAAAATGGTGAGTACTACTTTATTATTAGCAATTATCGAAAACTGCTTTTTAAACGTATAATAGCTCTCATGATTAACATTTAATGAGAGTAATAGGACTCCAATGAATGTAGAAATAATTATGGTTTTATTGAATTCTTCGAATGGATAAAATTGATTGATAAGTTCGAGTACGATAAAGGATAGTAAGGTGGTAATCGGAATTAAAATCAAAATAGCACTGAACCAAAAGCGACTTGATTCATTCGATTTTGAAGTAATGATACAATGTTCTAATTGTAGTGTAGAAATGATCGAGATAATATTGATGAGACTAATGAAAAATCCGAAATATCCGTAGGCAGCTTCTCCATAAATTTTGGCTAGATAAATGGACGCTAAAAAACCAATTACTTGAGCAATTACGGTACCTCTCAACATGATTAAAATGTTTTTTAAAAAGGCAGAAATAGGCTTTTGTAAAACTTTAAGAGTCAAAGTGGGTTTTTCTCAAAAGTAACAAATTCAAATCGTACAAAAAGGATTATCTTCGTTCAATAAGATTGAGACCATTGGATAACGAGAATATCAGACACGTTTTTTTCGATTTAGACCACACCTTATGGGATTTCGAAACTAATTCTGCTCTAGCATT
>JALQZD010000341.1 GCA_023258495.1 Polaribacter sp. | reverse complement strand
CTTAAATATGCACGTTGATCGCATTCGGCTTGAATCAGTTCAAGCGGAATGGTTTGAATGACAGAAAACCCTGCGACAAGTTGTAAATCATGAACAATCTCACTCGCTTGGTCTGTTACACGAATCACATACGTGTTTCGTTTATTGAACTGGGTTCCTTTTTTGGTAATCAGCTCAATCTCAGAATGATACAGTTCTTTTAGTAAGCGGAAGACACGTTTTGCAACTGTTGGATTTTGGGTATGGAAGTCAACGTTGAGATGTTGCTGCGAGTAAAAAATCTCTGAGTTACTTCGCAGTAACGCAGAGAGTTCTGCTTTTAAGCAACATTCATCCCCTAACAACAATGTTAGTTCTTTTTTGACATCCGAGGCAAAACTCATTCGTCTAAGTGTTCCACGTATTTTTGAGCATTTAAGCCAGCAATCGTTGCATCACCAATCGCTGTCGCAATTTGGCGAATATCTTTTTCGATAATGTCACCGCAGGCATAAATGCCAGGAATGGAGGTTTCCATTTTTTCATTGGCTTTAATGAATCCATCGTCCCCAACGATCCCTAAATCAACAAAGGCATCGGAGTTCGGGTTAAACCCAATGAATAAAAAGGCACCATCAAAATTCATCTCATATTCCTCGCCGGTTTCATTGTTGCGAACAATGGCTCCGGTCATTTTAGGATCCCCTAGCCAGCGAACGATACTGCGTTTCTTAATGATTTCCACGTTTGTTTTCTTCATTGCACGTTCAATATAGGCTTTGGATGCACGTAAATCATTTCGGGCCAATACGGTTACTTTATCAACGATACCGGATAAGTAGACAGTCTCTTCCATGGCACTATTGCCACCACCAATGACGACAACATGTTTGCCTTTATAGAAGTTTCCATCACAAATCGCACACCAACTGATTCCGTTTGATAAGAATCGTTCTTCATTCTCTGCGCCTAATGATTTAGGGTTCATTCCTGAGGCAATAATCACAGATTTCGTTTCGTACTCTTTGTCTTCGGTTACGACTTTCTTAATCGGACCATCAATGATTTTGGTCACATTTCCGTAATCATATTCAATTCCAAAACTCATCGTGTGATCAAACATTTTCAAGCTGAGTTCAGCCCCATCCACCGTGCCAAACCCAACAAAGTTTTCGACCTCAGCGGTCGTCACCATCTGTCCACCTGGGGCCCCTTTTTCTAGTAACAATACATTGGCGCCGGCGCGGTTTGCATAAATTGCTGCATTCATGCCAGCAGGACCAGCACCGATGATTATAATGTCATACATACTACTTCACTTCCTCTACCAGTGATTGATACGTCACTGGGTATATCTGTTTTTTACGTCGGTATACAAACAATGCTATACCGAGTCCAATCATTAAAATACTTACAAGTTGAGCGACACGAATATTGCCAAGATATAAGCTATCTGTACGCATTGCTTCGATAAAGAAACGGCCGAACGAATACCAGATGAGATAAAACGATAACACATCTCCCGTCCAGTAATTTTTCAGCTTACGCAAGACAAAGAACATGATTAAGAATCCTGCGACATTCCATAAGCTCTCATATAAGAAGGTTGGATGATAATAATCAAGACCTTCTGGCCCAATTAAGTACATATTATTGAC
This sequence comes from Polaribacter sp., assembly GCA_023258495.1. Classification (GTDB taxonomy): domain Bacteria; phylum Bacteroidota; class Bacteroidia; order Flavobacteriales; family Flavobacteriaceae; genus Polaribacter. The sequence goes on along the minus strand of JALQZD010000341.1, from coordinate 662 downwards.
GATAAAATCTGGGATGAATAAATTCTCCAAGAAAGCTCGTCTTGCGTCTAAATCGATTCCCGGTACCACTCCCCCATGGGCTTCTTGATTAAAGAAATTCCCCCAGCGTCCAAACGCTTGAGCAAGTAAGAATCCTGGGACCAATACTTCAATGTATTGAAATAAATTAAGGTTTCGTTTCTTCGCATAAAAGTATAAGAAGATCGCAACCGCAATAATGACGCCGTGAATGGCTAATCCACCTTCCCATATGTACAGCGCTCGAATCGGGTCGGATGCATAACGACTCCATTCAAAGATTACATAATAGAAACGAGCTCCCACGATTCCTGAAATTAATCCATATAAGAAGCCATCCGATAAATCATCCGCTTTGAGATGTAATTTACGAACTTGGTCATACCCAAGGGCTAATGCGGATAAAATCCCAAGTAGGATCATAAACGCATATAACGAGATGGAGATGACGCCTAAATCGATGGAATTCGGTAATGGTTGATAATTATGCATTGCTTTTGCCTCGTGCTTTCTTCATTTTTAACATCTTACGTCGATATAACTGGGTTAATATGCCTAGACTTAAGGCTTTACGAATCCCCAGAAAAATAACCACAAAGCCGAGGAACTGATCAGTTGAATCAAAGCGAATCACATCAAGCATC
>JALQZD010000304.1 GCA_023258495.1 Polaribacter sp. | reverse complement strand
GAATCACGATTCCTGCTCCAGCCTGCGAGTACAATACGTTGTTTTTACTCACAAAGGATCGAATCGCAATGGCCAAATTCACATCACCGAACAGTCCGATGATTCCGACCGCACCTCCGTAGAAACCTCTAGATTGATTTTCATATCGATCAATCAATTGCATGGCTTTATATTTTGGCGCACCACTTAGTGTTCCAGCCGGAAAGGTATCACTTACAATCTCTACTGGATTTCCTTTCAATTCTCCTGAAACTGTGGATACCAAATGGATTACATGACTAAAGTATTGTACTTCTTTAAAGACATCCACATTCACATTATGGGAATGTTTACTCAAATCATTCCGAGCCAAATCAACCAGCATCACATGCTCTGCGGTTTCCTTTCTATCTTCGGATAATTTCTTACCCAATTGAATATCCTGTGCCATATCTCCAGTTCTGCGGAACGTTCCCGCGATTGGATTGATGATTGCCTTATTGTTGTGAATCTTAATTTGAGCTTCTGGTGAAGAACCCATCAGTTTAAATGAGCCGTAATCGAAATAGAATAAGTAAGGTGACGGATTGATGGATCGCAAGGCGCGATATACATTAAATTCATCTCCTTTATAGTGTTGCTGAAATTGACGAGATAACACCAATTGGAATACATCTCCTCGTTTACAGTGGGCTTTTGCTCGAGTCACATGTTCTCTAAAATCGGAATCTGTAATGTTCGATGTCTCTTCTCCAACCAATTCAAAATGCTGTGTATTGAATACCTGAGCATCAATAATATTTTCAATTTCTGATATTCTCGATTCATCCTGTGGTTGACGGTTTTCCAAAATAATCAATTCGTCATTGAAATGATTAATCGCAATGATAAATCGGTAGAATGAATAACGCATCAAGGGAATCGAAGATGGGCTATTCTGATTTTCTAATTTGATATTTTCGAAATACTGAACGGCATCGTAAGTGGTATATCCGTATAATCCATTGAACGGCTTAAACTCATCATCACAATCGACCTGAATGTATTTACTGTACTGCTCGAATAAGGAATTAAAATTGCGTCCAATAAATTGTTTTTCAATTTGTTCCTGACCCTGCTCCAAAATTAGGTTGTGGTCTTGAGCATAAATAGAAACCAAAGGCTCAATACAAAGGAAAGAGAAACTTTCCTCCTTACTGTGATAATCCGAACTCTCCAATAGCAATAGATTGGAATACTTATCACGGAGTCTTACATACAATCCTACCGGAGTAATCGTATCTGATAATCGTTTTTTATAATGGGTCTTAAAAGAAACACTCATAATCTAAACTTCACAAAAAAAGGCTTATCGTGAGATAAGCCCTATATTATAACAATGGTATCCTCACTTAACGAAGGTTAAGAGAAGTCCACCACCAAGAATTATTTCTACTTTTCATTCGTAAGCAAATTTATAAAGTGTAATTAATTATACCAAGTCTACTTTCTAATTTTTCAAATTTATTTAATAATATCTTACATATTTTTAAATTACAAGAAATTAAAATTTCATTTAAGTATAATTTTTTTAATTATAGTTAAAATATATAATCATTTTTTGCTTTTGTGTTTCTAATTATTACTATAGTTCTGTTTTTTGAACCATAAATTAAATTTAGAATTATGTGCGGAATTGTTTGTGCGTTTGATGTAAAGCAGAAAACTGAAGAATTAAGACCTCAAATTTTAGAAATGTCGAAAAAAATCAGACATAGAGGTCCGGACTGGAGTGGAATATTTTCTAACGAAAAAGCCATATTAGCTCACGAGCGTTTGGCTATTGTTGATCCTGCCTCAGGAAAACAACCTTTATTTAGTGAAGATAAAAGATATGTACTTGCCGCAAATGGCGAGATCTACAATCATAAAGAAATTAGAAGTCAATTTGAAGAATCCTATACTTTTCTTACACAATCGGATTGTGAAGTAATCATCTCATTATATCAAGAAAAGGGTGATGCATTTTTGGATGATTTAAATGGAATTTTCGGATTCGCGATTTACGATACCCAAAAGGATGAGTATTTAGTGGCTCGCGATCATATGGGAATTATTCCATTATATATGGGTTGGGACAAACAAGGTACTTTTTACGTAGCTTCTGAGCTTAAAGCCTTAGAAGGTTATTGTAACAAAATAGAAGTCTTTCCTCCGGGTCATTATTACACTCGAGAGAAAGGATTACAAAAATGGTATACCAGAGACTGGATGGAGTATGAGGCTGTAAAGGAAAATGAGACTTCCATTAAGGAATTACAAATTGCCTTAGAAGATGCCGT
>JALQZD010000294.1 GCA_023258495.1 Polaribacter sp. | reverse complement strand
GATAGTAAAATGACACCATTATCTAATGATGACATAACAGCAATAGCAAAGTTTTTAGCAGGAACACCAGCAACATCAACATCAACATCACCAGCACAACTTTTTTTTGGAAATAAAAAAGAATATCGTAATCCAATAGATCCTATTCCACGATCATCTCCGAAAACTCCAATAGATCCTATTCCACCACCTCCTCCACAAACTCCAATAGATCCTACACCACAAATAAATTCAGAAGCACATATGGGTGATACATAAAAAAGGAGAGCATTGCTCCCCTTAAACTTAGCTATTTGCCAGTTTTTGAAAAAACTCCAATGATTCATCATCATCGTCGTTATTACTAGTAACCTGATAATCAGTATTAGAAAATTCAGGTTGTTTAGTTTCAGGAATATCCATTTCTGGACGATATACTGGTTCTTGTTTTTGTTCCATATTAAGAACCCGCATAAGACGATCCTTCAACTGTTCATAGGACTTAAAATTGGATTCATTTACAAACTCTTGTAAAGAATTTTCTGATTTCCAGATACGCTCTAGTTCAGAATCATCTTCACTCAAAGCAGATGGAGAATCAAACTCTGAACGATCATAGTTACGATATCCTTCTACATTACGAATCTTGAGTTTGAAATTTGCACCATTCCATAAATCAAATGGGTTTACTGACTCTTCATCAGCAAACTGTGGATTCATAGCTTCATTTAGTTTTTCAAAGATTTTCTTACCATACTTGTAAAGGAATACTTTTCCTTCATTTTCTGGTTTTGCAGAATCAGTGACAACATAAATGTTACTAATAAAGTGCAAACGACGTTTTTGCTTACGAGCAATCTCTTTATCAGACTCTACACCAGAGTTCCATAGTTTTGAATTATACTCAGAAACTGGATCTGGTTTACCAATTGTTGTTAGAGAGTTTTCAATATACCAAAGTCCAGTTGGTCCTTGAAAACCGTGGTCATAAAGACGAACAAAAGGAACATCCTCTTCATTTGGAGGCGGTAGAAAACGAATAATAGCGTAGCCATTACCTGATTTATCTACTGTAGGAGTCCAAAACCGTTCATCTGCACCTTTTTTACCACTGTCTTGATTTGCCATCTTTGAAAGTTCTGCATTTAGAGCTTCCATTGACTTTTTTCCAGACATACTTTTCAATTTAGAGAAGTCCATATTATTTCCTTTCGAGTGTTTGAGTGTTTGAGTGTTGAAAATGACTCATTTGAGTCAAGATTATATATAACATAATTATTTGAAGTAGTCAAGGACTATTTTCTTTAATTTTTCTTCATTATACTGAAGAAATGGTGTGTATTTTTTGATTTTTAACTCAATTTCCTCCCATATTGGTTCATCTTTTAGATTATTATTAAAATATTTTTCAGTTTTTGTCATTTTAATCAGTATACAGAGTGTTTCTAACGATATTTTATTACCCAAATACAGTTTTAACACTATTGGGTGTTGATTTTGCTCTATTTTTAGGTTTTGATTGAAGTCATCATCAAGTTTTGATAGGTCTTGTTTAAACAAATAAGTCAAAGACTGTTGTTTTTTCAACCAAGACCTATATTCTCTCTCTGATTCTTCAGAATAGACAAGTTCTTTGATCCAACTTTTGGGATTTTTGATAAAATTAGCAATAAGGAACCCTTGAACATCCTCGTGTTTTGCTAATTTCTGAAAAAATATCTTATCTTTTCTTTTATCGAATGATTTTTGAGTCATTCGTGACTTACCATTGTACTTTAGGTAGTCAAATCTCTTCTGGGTGAAGTGATTTTTCAATGCAATGTACATTGAAAATGCTTCGAATGGTGTCATTAAAGGGGAAGTCTTTTTGGTTTCTCTAAAATGTTTAATTCTTCTGCTTCATACTGAAGTTTTGACATCATAACTGGATCTTTTTTGATTAAACCTGCAATAAGTTCAACTTCAACATTATTTTGTTCACACCAAGAAACTACACCATCAATGTATTCAAGTTTTTTATCAATACAATATTTTTGTATTTCATTTAGAATATTTTGATGAGTAAAGTTTTCATTTAAATTTATATTCTTCATAATAATCTCCGTGGTTAAGTGGTGGGATTCTGTTTCCAGGTTCCCACCGGACCCAGACTAGGCTGCTAGAGCATAGTCAAGAGGTGCATTATCGTTTGCAACTATTTAACGGACCCGATAACGGTGGTATCATGCCGGTGATCTAAACTTTCCCTACACTATCAGTCGATCCGTTCTGCCCCATTAAGGATACACATGCCAAGGTTACTACACCTTTAATTACGTGGCCACATGCTCTGTGTATCCATGGTGGAGCAGTCGGCGATGAAGCCGAGTCCTGTCTAGCTTCAAGATTGCCTCAAACAATCACAAGTATATTTATACCATATAAAAAATCATTTGTCAACCAAAATCTCCACTAACATATGATTTTGTTTTTCT
>JALQZD010000286.1 GCA_023258495.1 Polaribacter sp. | reverse complement strand
AATGTCAATGATTAAGAAAAGTTGGGAACGATTATCAGAGGAAGAACGTCGAGTTTTAAAGGAAGAACTAATACAATTCTTTGAAAACGAAAGGGATGAAAAGATTGGGGTCATCGCAGCAGAGGAACTTCTAAATTTTTTCTTACTATCAGCTGGAAAAATGCTCTACAACAAGGGTGTGAATGATGCAAAGAAGGTAATAGAAACCCGAACGGAAGAGATTAGGTTCGATTTAGACGATTTATTAGAGCTATAAAAGAAAAAAGTTCTGAGTCAAAACACTGAAGGCCTTCCCAGTAGCTGGGTGCTATTCGATTGATTAACTTCGTCTTTGATTTTAGGCGTTTCCATAAAATAAAAAAGGAAAACCAGAGATTGTTTACCTTTTCTTAGTAGACAGAATCATCGAATTATCGGATCTAAAAAAAGGGTTTATTGAGTTTTGTGAGTGTTTGGGGATTGAATAAAATCTAGAGTCAGATCTAGTAAATTGAGTTAGAGCAAGGATTCACCATGGAAAAATAAAGATGTATATTTATCTTTATTTTAAATTAATGAATAAACGTATTACGTTTATCGTATCGTTCTCTGCAAGCAAAACTAACTTCCTGCAAAAAGTATTCATAACTCTGCATTTAGTTTAATCTTTACAGTAACCAAATATGGAATTTTGTGGCATAATTAATTAAATACAAGAATTATGTCAACAAACAAAAAATTACCTGCAGTTTTAATTACGGGTTGTTCATCAGGACATGGAGAAGCTTTAGCTAAATTATTTGTAAAAAATGGCTATCCCACTTATGCATCGGCTCGAAAATTAGCTTCACTTGAAGAACTGAAAGAATTGGGTTGCGAAACACTTCAAATTGATGTTACTGATTATCAGTCTATACAACAGGCGGTAAAAACCATAGAGCAAAAACATGGATCTGTAGGAATCTTGGTTAATAACGCAGCAATAGGCGTTATGGGTGCTATGGAAACTATACCGATAGAAGAAGTAAAAAGACAGTACGAAACTAATGTTTTTGGTTTATTGGCAATGACACAAGCCGTTTTGCCTGCGATGCGCAAGTCTAAGAAAGGAAGAATTATTAACATAGGCTCAAGTGGTGGAGAATTTACAACACCAGGTGGAGGGGTTTATCAAGCTACAAAATATGCGCTAACTTCAATGAATGACGCATTGAGGGCAGAATTAGAACCATTTGGTTTATTTGTATCCATGATACAACCAGGAGCTATTTCTTCAAATTTTGGTCAAAACGGAGCCGTTTTAGGGTATGAAGAAAAAGGACCTTATCAAGTGCTTATGGCGGGGATACAAAAGGTCTCAAGCGAAGCCCTAAAAGAAAGTGCTCCGGGAACATGGACACCTGAACAAGTAGCAAAAGTCACATTTAAGGCAGCTACCAAAAGAAAGCCTAAAGCCCGTTATAGACCTGGTTTTGTGTCAAAAGCATTAATATATACTAGACTAATTTTACCCTTTAGAATGTGGGATAAAATGTTTGTGAATAACTTAACTAAACAAGGAAAAATATTTTTAAAAAACAACGAAATATGAATTTTTATCAGCACACACAGAATTGGTTTCAAGGAGAAATTTTTGAAGGGAAATTGATTCTCATTTCGGGTATCTTAATCACTGTGGTATCTCTATTACTCTGGAAATTTGGCACTACTCCAAATGCTAAATCATTGATAATCCCTTTATTGATTGTTGGCTTGTTATTTTCGATTGGTACAGGGAGTGCACTGTTGAATTATCCCAAAAGAATGGATTCATCTAAATTTGCTTTTAATGAAAATCCGAAAGCATTTATAGCCTCTGAAAAAAAGAGAGTCGAAGACTTCCAAATTTTATACAAATATTCGGTGATCTTTGCAGCTGTTAGTTTTGCACTTACTATTTTGGCTTTTGGCTTCATGAATAATAGAACGTTTCAATCTATTTGCATTGGTTTAATGGTCGTTGCTGTTGCTTTAATTGTCATTGACCATTTTTCTAAAGAAAGAGCCCAGATTTATTATGTAGAAATACTAAATAATTTAGAAATTAAATGAGCCAGATTATTCAAATAAAAACCATTAGTGAGATCCATCGTTTTCTGAATGTAGAGAAACCTTTGCATCCATTAGTATCTGTTTGCAAGCATTTGCCAGATATGAACTTAAGTATAACCAATACAAAAGTCTTTTTTGATTTTTATATCATCTCTTTCAAATCAGATATCAAGGGAAGTATTGAATACGGAAGGAATACCTATGATTTTGAAGAAGGAACTATGCTATTTTCAGCACCGGGGCAAGTATTTAACATCACGGATGACCCCATCATTGACCTCAAGGGTTGGACCATTTTTGTACACCCAGAATTGTTACTAAAATCGGAGCTTCATAAAGCGATACAGCACTACAGCTTCTTTTCGTATGATGTAAATGAAGCCTTGCATATCTCAGAAAAAGAAAAAGTGATTTTGACCGAATTTGTAAATAATATCAAAAATGAAATTGCTCAAAATTTAGACCGTCATAGCCAAGATTTGATTATTCATAATTTGCAATCCATTTTAAAATATAGCCAACGATTCTATGACCGACAATTTTTAACCCGATCCAGTAAAAACAAAGATTTTGTAATTCAATTTGAACACTATTTAAACGATTATTTTAATGCTGATAACATAGCTGACAAAGGGTTACCCACTTTGGTACAATGTGGCAATGCGTTAAATATGTCGGGACATTATTTAAGTGATTTATTGAAGTTGGAAACAGGTAAAACCATCAAGGAGCATATTCATTTAAAAATCATAGAAAAAGCAAAGTATCAATTATTGAATTCAAGTATTTCGGTTAAATCATTGGCTTATGATTTAGGGTTTGAATACCCACAGTACTTCAGTAGATTTTTCAAAACCAAAACAGGATTGAGCCCAAGTGAATATAGAAGTTTGAATTGAAGACCAGCAGAGAACATTGTATAAGCGATAATGCTGGCTAAAGTGTTAAATTTGAAATTATTAACTAGTTATAAAATATGAGAATAGCAATCATAAGTTCTCCCAGGTGTGGTAATACTTTTTTGAGACTTTGTTTGTCAAAATTATTAAATTTAGAAACTAACGCCTTTCATAAGCCAG
>JALQZD010000282.1 GCA_023258495.1 Polaribacter sp. | reverse complement strand
CGGCATTAGGGGAATGGCCCCACAAAAAAGTATTTCCAGATGTCGGAAGGTATCCCATCTGCCTCTTCTAGCGGCACAGCAACCTCTACCGTTGGCGTAGTTGATAACCCTAGATCTATAACATCAATTCCGATACCGACCAATGTATTTGCCACAAGACTGCTAATCATCTTACCAGATATACGGGCATCGCGACCAATCACTACCTTTAAATTCGATTGATTTGGGTTTCTTTTCTTTAAAAACACACCATAGGCAGATGCAAATTTCACCGCATCGATTGGAGTTAAATTATCTCCGGGATTTCCTCCAATGGTTCCTCTGATTCCAGAGATTGATTTGATTAGCGTCATATTCAATTTTTGATGAACAAATATACTTTTTTACAACAGATTTTAGTTACAAATTTTGAAGATTAAAGACCCTCAAAGATACAGAAGCATTTTTTTTCTATCTTTAGTAAAACCGAACTAATCATTCAGATTTCAAAATCTAAAGCATTTACATGCAGGTTTTTGTCTTCAATTTGATTCAAAATTTTATCAAAACTATAACCAAGAAAAATGCTTTCCTCTGCACCAGGGGATATGAACATGGCAGAAAAAATCTTATGCGTCTTTTAAAGAGATGAAATTGTTACTCAAATCCAATAACTTACAATGAAAAAATTACAAGTACTTCTCATTTGTCTTTTAGTATTTCCTGCTACAGAACAGGCTCAGCGAAGAAAAAAGAGGAAAATTACCAAACCTACTATTGTCGTGGCCGACTCCATGTTTAACGGATTAAAATGGAGAAATATTGGTCCGTTCAGAGGTGGACGCAGTGTTGCATCTACAGGTGTCATTGGTCAACCCAATGTGTATTATATGGGATCTACAGGTGGCGGTGTTTGGAAAACTACCGACAACGGAATTTCCTGGAAGAACATCTCAGATAAATTCTTTAAAATGGGATCTGTTGGTGCTATAACGGTGGCTGAAAGCGATACTAACATTGTAGTTGTAGGCATGGGAGAACACGCTGCGAGAGGTGTAATGACTTCTATGGGGAACGGTGTTTATAAATCAACGGACGCTGGTAAGACATGGACTCATATAGGGCTCGACAATACAAGACATATTTCTGATGTAATTATTCACCCTAAGAATCCTGATGTTATATATGTATCTGCCCAAGGGGCACAATATGCATCATCCGAAGAAAGAGGGATTTACAAAACAACGGATGGCGGAAAGTCGTGGAAAAAAGTGTTATTTGTTGACACCATTACCGGGGCCTCTTCCCTATCTATGGACATGAATAATCCTAGAATTCTATATGCCGCTATGTGGCAACATCGTCGTTTTCCTTGGATTATAGAGTCTGGTGGCAAAAACTCTGGATTATATAAATCGATGGATGGTGGGGAAACCTGGAAGAAAATGAAAACAGGGTTACCTAAAGATTTTGGCAAAGCTGGAATATCCGTTTCTCGAGCCAATTCTGAGCGCGTTTTTGCAGTCATTGAAGCAAAAGATAAAAAAGGTGGAGTATATCGCTCTGATGATGCCGGAAAGACTTGGAAACAAGTCAACAATAATCGCGTAAACGTTGCCAGATCTTGGTATTATATGGAAATTTTTGCCGATCCGCAAAATGAGAATATTGTTTATGTTCTTAATGCACCAGTTATGAAATCTATTGATGGTGGAAAAACATTTTCTGGAATTGCTGTTCCACATGGTGATAATCATCACCTATGGATCAACCCACTCAACAATAAAAACCTAATTAATTCAAATGATGGTGGAGCAAATATTTCTTTCAATGGCGGAAAAAGTTGGAGCACTCAACAAAATCAGCCCACTTCTCAATTTTATCGCGTCATTACAGATAATCTTGTTCCATATAATGTATATGGAGGGCAGCAAGATAATTCTGCCATTGGAATTGCCAGTCGCACAAATGACGGTGGTATTGATTGGAAAGATTGGTACTCTGTAGCGGGAGGCGAAAGCGCATTTATTGCGTTTGATCCAGATCATCCGGAAACGATTTACGGTGGAACCTATCAGGGAAATATCAGCAAATGGACAAAGTCATCTAGAGCTCAGAAAATGATTAAACAATATCCAGAATTAGGGTTAAGTATTGCACCAAAAGATGCGAAATACCGTTACAATTGGAATGCTCCAATCATTTCATCTCCTCACAATAGAAAAATAATTTATCATGCCGGAAATGTTGTGTTCAAAACTACAGATGGCGGAATTAGCTGGTCGGCTATTAGTCCTGATTTAACGAAAAACGAAAAAGACAAACATGGTCCAGGCGGAGGACCTTACACCAATGAAGCTGCCGGCGGAGAAAATTACAATACACTAACAGCATTAGTAGAATCGCAGCACGAAGAAGGCGTTTTATATGCTGGGAGTGATGACGGATTACTTCACATTACTAAGGATGGTGGTAAAACCTGGAACAATATTACTCCCCCTGAAATCAAAGATGGAATTATCAATAGCATTGATGTATCAGAACATGATCCGGCCACAGCCTATGTGGTTATTATGCGATACAAATCCATGGATCTTAATTCTTATATTTTTAAAACTTCAGACTATGGTCAGACATGGAATAAAATTGTCAATGGATTGGATAATCCGAACGGATTTGCCAGAGTGGTTCGTGCAGATAAAAAGAGAAAAGGATTGTTGTATGCCGGAACAGAAACAGGGTTATACATTTCTAATGATGATGGAGCCTTCTGGCAAAAAATATCTTTAGGATTACCCCCTGTAACCATTAATGATTTAATAATTCAGGATAATGATCTCGTTGCTGCAACCTCAGGTCGAGGATTCTGGATATTAGATGATTTAGGAGTTCTACAGCAAATGCAGAAAGACAATGACTCCATTGCCATCTTTAAACCGAAGGATTCATATCGAATTTTTGGCGGAACTTCAAAAGCTGTAGGACAAGGGCAAAATCCGAAAAGTGGAGTAACCTTTGATTATTACGTCGGAAAAAAAATTGATTCTTTAGTCTTAGAATTAGATATCCTTCAAGGTGGTAAAGTCATCCGAAGGTATTCAAGTAAAAAGGTTACAGGCTTTAAAACATGGCCTGGTGGACCATCAAAACCAGCGGTTTTACCCTCGAAAAAAGGATTTAATCGATTTACCTGGAACTTCCAAAGAGAGGCCATTCCATCAATCAATAAGGTGTTCGTATTTGGTGGATTAGCCGGTTCAAATGTCGGACCAGGAGCGTTCACATTACGATTGAGATTAGGGAAAAAATCCGTAGAAACATCAGCAACTATTCTACCGAATCCAGTCATCACATCTTCCTCCGAAGATTTTAAAGAGCAACAACAATTCTTGATAAATATCGAAAGCATTTTGAGAGATATGCATTCCTCAGTCAATATGATGCGTTCGGCAAAATCACAATTAAATCATTATGCAGCGTTGCTAAAGGGGAATAAAGATGCTAAAAGTCTATTGGATAAAGGAAAAGCCTTACTCAAAAGAATCAACAGTTGGGAAGAGCATCTCATTCAGGAAAAACAAAAAACGTTTCAGGATGTGATTAACTTTAATAACAAGTTAAACTCACAATTAATTCGATTGATGAATTATATTGATCAGGCCGACCCAAAGGTTACCAGGGGTGCCAAGCAACGTTATGATGATCTCATGAAGGATTGGAATCTGTATAAAAATGAACGTGATGCCATTATCAAAACAGGAATGAAGGCGTACAACGAACTATATCGTAGCCTGAATTTACCTGCTTTGATATTGCGTAAGAAATAAATCAAACAAGCACAACGAGACTTCCTTATGGTAAAAAATAAAAAAGCCAATGCAAATGCATTGGCTTTTTTTATGTGATGAAAAGAATAATTATTTTTTCTTCTTTTTGTTATCAGCTTCCATCTTCTTTTTTAAGTCTGCAAGACCACCGATATCACCTAAAGTAGTTTTTTCTACTTCTGCTGCCTTCTTAGCAGCGGCTTTAACATTCTTACGCTCTTGCTCTTTAAAGATAGATGTATGAGATACAACAATTCTTCTGTATTCCTTTGAGAATTCAGTTACAATAAATTCTACAGTATCTCCTTTTCCAAGTTTTCCACCATCTTCCTTATCTAAGAAAC
>JALQZD010000280.1 GCA_023258495.1 Polaribacter sp. | reverse complement strand
AATTGTTTAGTAAAACCTATTCCAGACTTTCAAGTTATGTACCCATTTCTGATGCACAAATTGCCTATTTCAAAAAGAAATATATTTCATTTATCAATCCGGAGTATATCAACTTCGTAGTGGATCAAAATGACAACTTAGTCGCTTTTGGTATTGTCATGCCTTCTTATTCGAAAGCACTTCAAAAAGCAAAAGGAAAGTTATTTCCATTCGGGATTTTTCATATTCTGAATGCGCGAAAAAATTCCAAGGATGTCACCTTCTATCTCATTGGTGTTCATCCAGATTACCAAAACAAAGGAATAACAGCTATAATTTTTGATGATTTTACAAAAGCATTTGAAAAGAAAGGAATTCAAACATGCATTCGAACACCAGAACTAGAAGAAAACGAAGCTATTCGAAAAATTTGGGAGAATTTCAAACCTGTAACGCACAAGAGAAGACGTACCTACAAAAAATTAATGAGTTCCTAATTTTAGTTACATGCAATTATTTTACAATAAAGACCTCGTCGCAGACTCAAAGGAGATTCGTTTTGACAAAATCGAAAGTCGTCATATTGTAAAGGTTCTCCGAAAAAAAAATGGCGATACGCTACACATCACAAATGGAGAGGGTTTACTTTTTTTGGCTGAAATCAACGTGGCAAGTGACAAGAACTGTGTAGCTCAAATTACCGAAATTCAAACTCAAAAAAAACCGTGGAATTATCATCTTCATATGGCCATTGCTCCAACCAAAAGTATGGATCGCTTAGAGTGGTTCTTAGAAAAAGCTACGGAAATTGGCATTGATGAAATTACACCCATCATCACTGAACATTCAGAACGTAAAGTTGTCAAACTGGAAAGAATTGAAAAAATTGTCATTTCGGCTGCTAAGCAATCATTGAAATACCACTTCCCAAAAATTAACGATGCTGTCAAATTTAAAGACTTCATTAAGGGATCTTTTAACGGCAACAAATGCATCGCTCATTGTTATGATGAAATGGACAAACAGGCTTTAAAATCCATTGAATTCGAGAATAATATTTTAATCCTAATTGGACCTGAAGGCGATTTCTCATTAAGTGAAGTGGAATCATCGTTAACAAACGGATTTATATCCGTTAGTTTAGGAGAAAGTCGTTTGCGCACAGAAACTGCTGGAATAGCGGCCGTACATACTGTTTCCTTGCTTCATCAATAATGCTTATCTTGCTGTAACTATGCAGATCATCAAAATTATTTGCCTTTTTATTTTTATTGGACGCTACTCGAATGTCGATGGTCAGGAAGTTGCAATACTAAAATACAATGGTGGCGGCGACTGGTATGCCAATCCGACGGCCGTTCCGAATTTGGTAAAGTTTACCAATCAGAACACGTCTTCATACATTTCAGAAAATATTCAAACCGTAATGGCGAATAGCGAAGATATCTTTGGGTTTCCAATTTTGTTTATGACAGGTCATGGAAACGTGGTTTTCTCCGATGATGAAATTCAAAATTTAAAGAGTTATCTCAAAGGCGGAGGGTTTCTTCACATTTCTGATAATTATGGATTGGATAAATTCATCCGCAGAGAATTGAAGCGCTTATTTCCAAACCTTGTACTTCAAGAAATTCCATCCAATCATCCGATTTATAATCAAAAGTTTAAATTCCAAAACGGAATTCCAAAAATTCACGAGCATGATAAAAAAGCTCCAAAAGGATTCGGAATTTTTTATCAGGGCCGATTGGTTTTGTTTTACGATTATGAAACTGACTTAAGCGATGGATGGGAAGATGAATCCATTCATAACAATCCAAAAGATGTTCGAGAAAAGGCATTAAAAATGGGTTCAAATATTATTCAATATGCCTTTACAAACTAAACAAACCATCACTATTGATGAAATTAAAATCAACTTCGATACCGAGGGTTTATTTATTATAAACGTTGCAATTGCCATCATCATGTTTGGGGTTGCGCTAGGCATTACAATGGATGATTTTAAGCGTCTTTTTAACAATCCAAAAATTGTGTTTGTTGGGGTATTATCTCAATTTATTCTTTTACCAGCATTTACTTTTTTAGGTGTTTTGATCATAAAACCCCATCCAAGTTTAGCATTGGGTATGATGATGATTGCAGCTTGCCCTGGCGGAAATGTATCCAATTTCTTTAGTAAAATGGCAGGTGGAAACGCAGCATTGTCTGTGAGTTTAACAGCCTTTGCTACGCTTATTTGCATTTTTATGACTCCATTTAATCTTCAATTTTGGGGAAGTTTATATGAACCTACCAATACAATATTAGAAACTGTAGAACTCAATTGGGTCGAGTTATTAAAGCTTGTTTCTTTAATTCTAGGGATTCCACTTATTTTTGGGATGATTGTGAAACACCGTCATTCAGAAACGGCTTCGAAAATTGAAAAAGTATTGAAACCCATTTCAATGGCAGTTTTTGTGGCACTAATTATAGCTGCTTTTTCTCAAAACCTTGATGTATTTGTCAATTATTCTCACTTGGTATTCTTGCTTGTTGTATTGCATAATATTCTTGCATTTATTCTTGGATTCTATACCGCCAAAGCCTTCGGACTCAGCGAAAAGGATACCAAAACGATTGCTATGGAAACAGGAATTCAAAATGGAGGCTTAGGTCTTTTATTGATTTTCGGATTCTTTGATGGGCTTGGCGGAATGGCATTATTGGCGGCATTCTGGGGAATCTGGGATATCTTTTCAGGTATGGCATTAGCTACATATTGGGGTAGAAAAACTTCTAAATTAGGATCGAATAATGCTTAAGAAACTCTGGTACGAATCCTTTAAAATCTTTTTAAAGATTACCCTCCACTTTTACACCAAGAGAATACACATCACAGGGCAAGAAAACATTCCAAAAAAAGGAGCCGTACTTTTTACGGCGAATCATCCGAACGCATTAATGGATCCTTTATATATCGCCGCATTCAATAAAAGAGAAATTAACTTTTTAGTTCGTGCTGATGTTTTCAAAAAATCATTGATTAAGAAAATGTTCGCTACGCTAAATATGATGCCAATCTACAGAATGAGAGACGGTAGAAGTAGCTTATCAAATAATCAGGAGATTTTTGAAAAGTGTTATGGAATACTAAATCAAAAAAAATCACTATTAATATTTCCTCAAGGTGGTCATTCGAGAGATCGCACCATACCACAATTGAGTAAGGGATTTACGCGAATTCTTTTCGGAGCCTTAGCGGTAAATACGGATTTAGAAATTCATGTAATTCCAGTGGGGATTACATATCAGAATTCAACGCAATACCCAAGCAAGGTGGCGATTCAATATGGAACTCCAATTGCCGCTCACGACATTATAAAGAAGAACGCAACAAAAGTAGCCACAGAAACCTTAAAAAAGGAAGTAAGAGACCAATTAAAATCACTTTGTGTTCATATTCCTATGGATGACAACTATCAGAAAACCTTACAAATGTTGAATGACGCAAGTGTAAATTATACCGATGTTTCAGCGGTTAATGAAGTCATACACTTCAATCAGCAATTGCCCAAAAAACCAAAAAACAGATCAATCTTTGACGTATTATACCTACCAACTTATTTAAATCTATTATTCCCTTTTCTAGCCTGGAAACTGGTAGCAAAGAATATCAAACAAATAGAGTTCGTTGACACCTTCAAGTTTGGAATTGGTGTATTGTTAGCTCCGATTTTTTTAGTACTACAATCTGTTCTCCTTGCATCTCTAACCTCAACAAATGTTGGGGTAATTTATTTGATTGCTTCAGTATTGTTATTCCTAATTTATACGAAAACAGCTTCTACTCCAACAGAAAGTTAATTCGGAATAATAGCATCCTGAATGGCCTGCTGGATCTTGGTTCTCATATTCGATTTTACCAACTTGTTGTTGTCCATATTAGGATAAACTCGATTTGATAAAAACACATATACGATTCCGCTATGAGGATCTGCCCATGTGTAGGTACCTGTGAATCCGGAATGACCAAAACTTTCATCGGACACACATCCGCAGGTAGCTTTGACA
>JALQZD010000176.1 GCA_023258495.1 Polaribacter sp. | reverse complement strand
AAACTGTAATTTAAAATAAAGTTTAAGTGTAAATAATAAAATATAAAATGCTATAAATCAATTATTTGACCTTCTAAAAATAAGTATTTAGATTGGTTCAATTCGTTGATTAAAAAATAGGTGTTTTCAAGAGACCTCTCCTGCTCTACCTCATCATTATATTGAAACATTGTGCTAGGGGTATACCTCTTTGAAGATGATTTTGTAAAATATAGAAAACCATCTTCTAATAGCGATTTCTCGTGAGCACTGTTTTTGATTCGTCCGTTATAAACCTTAGGATATAAAACCTTTAATCCTTCGGCATTAAAGGTTTTATATCCTGCATAGGTACTTAAATCTCCCTGATCCTCTAGGGTGACTTGATAAACTACATTATCCTTGTCAGAATCGTCGTCTGATTTTTCTATATAGTAACCAAGGTCGACGGTGTAATAGGAACCATTAACCTCTTTCTGAACTTTCTCAATCTTTAAATCAAATAAGTTTCGGTCATTACGTGGAATCTGGTTGTACTGTTCTACAGCAATAGCTTTGTGAAGCCCTTTTTGGATGGCTTCTAAAGCAGATCCAATCAAAACAAAATTGAGTTTTCGCCCCAATTGCTTTTGTGGATCATTTTTAAAGCCTCCTGTTTCGATTAAAATGAGTTTTGTTCCCCATTTTTGAATATTATCGCCAAAGGCGCGCGGTTCAAAGTCATCATTGTACCGACCAGTATGATTGGGAATGTACTTTTGATTAATCTGATATAAATAGGAAATTAATTGCATGGCCTCATCTCTCCCTGCACTTCTGCTTTTCTCATAATCGAAAGCAGTGGCTAAAAATGAAATGCTCGCCTCATTATTTAATCGTTCTACATTATAGTATTTACTCTGATCGTGAAGATTAAAACCATAATCAGCATTCAAACTGTCTCTTACCCGCTTTAAGATCTGTGATTCTGGTGCGATTAAACGTAGTGCATCACGATTAAGATCAATACCGATAGCGTTTTCTCGGGTCCAACGGCTTGCGCCATCGGGATTCAACATGGGAATAAAATGGATTCGAAGATCTTGTAATAAGCTACTTACCGACTTCTGTTTCGAGTTTTCTGCGATATATGAAAGTAGATCAACGATAGACCGTGTTGCTGTAGATTCATTTCCATGCATCTGTGACCACATTAGAACATCAATGTCCCCACTCCCAACACTCACCATTCTTATAGGCCTATCCTCAACAGAAAGACCTAACAGCTGTATTTCGAAAATTCCCGGGGTCTTGTCGGTAATTAGATCTATTTGTTTCTGCAAAAAATCGGGCGCAACCTTCATGCTTGAAAAGCCCTCTGCCTGGTATTTCGAATATTCATTGAATAATTCTTCTGTAAAAGAGCTTAACTGTTGCCCAAACGAGAAAGCCGTAAAAACAAGGCTGAGTGCTACTGATCTTATGAAATCCATTGATCTTTCTTAAAGTTAGGATTGCGTTTTTCTAGAAAAGCATTTCGGCCTTCTTTAGCTTCGTCGGTCATATATGCCAGTCTGGTAGCTTCGCCGGCAAAAACCTGCTGACCAACCATACCGTCATCGGTAAGATTCATAGCGAATTTTAGCATTTTAATGGCCGTCGGAGACTTTGCGAGTATTTCATTTGCCCATTCTATAGCTGTCTCTTCTAGTTTTGAATGCGCTACAACACAATTTACCATTCCCATTTCAAAAGCTTCATCAGCAGAGTAATTTCTGCCAAGGAAAAAGATTTCCCGAGCCTTCTTTTGTCCGACCATTTTTGCCAAATAAGCTGAACCATAACCCGCGTCGAATGAGCTTACATCCGCATCTGTTTGCTTGAATATGGCATGTTCTTTACTAGCGATGGTTAGATCGCAAACGACATGAAGGCTGTGACCACCTCCAACTGCCCATCCGGGAACCACTGCAATAACAACCTTAGGCATAAATCGAATTAGACGTTGAACCTCTAGAATGTTTAGACGATGAATACCATTATCACCAACATAACCGCGTTCTCCCCTAGCCTTCTGATCCCCTCCGCTACAAAAGGAATAAATTCCATCCTTAGGAGAAGGCCCTTCACCCGTTAGCAGAACAACACAAATCGTTGGGTCTTCAGAAACCGTATAAAACGCATCGTACAATTCAGAAGTCGTTTTTGGTCGAAATGCGTTTCTAACTTCTGGACGATTAAAGGCAATTCTAGCGATATTACCCATTCTCTTAAAGGTAATGTCTTCGTATTCTTTTACCGTTTCGAATTGTGACATAAGGCCTGTATATTTTAATTTTTATTAGTCTTCAAGGTAAGGTATTTACCTAGATTTTCAGTTGAATTAATCGTTGAATGACGCATTACTTGTTTTAGGATTTCTGAAGCGTTTGAATTGCTCTCAACGGTTAAATCGGCGATCCAAGAATCATTTGAGAAATCAGTAAAATGATGAAGTAGCTCTGATTGGATCGACCGCTCGTTTTCTAGGATTCCACTGTTAATAAGGGTGTTTTCAATGGCATTCAAATACTCTCTTTCACTATTTAAATGCATCCATTGTGATCGACTTTCTATATCAATTCCTTCACTTGCAATCGAAGAGCAAAGGCAAATCACTCCATTATTTATTGACTGAAGGACTTTACCTTTTAATCCAGCTCCAAATGGGGTTGGCGATAGTAAAAATTGATAATTATGAAGAATAGTATCCAGGTCTTCCACCCACCCTAGAAAAGATACCTGTTTTAATTTATTGGCCTTATTTATCAGTGATTCTGGGTAATAAGCACCAAAGATGAACAATGAACTTTCAGGCTGTATCTTTAGAATATTCGGCCACATCTCAATGATGCGTTGCAAGGTTGCCTTGTTGCCCGGGTGCTTACCAGAACCAAAAAAAACAAAACTCCAAGATTTTCGATTGATGTGATTAGTTATTTCTCTTCGGTGAATAATTAATGGGGCGTAGATGAGTTTTGAGCCTATGGATGGCAGTAAAGCAGTTAACTTATTGATCTCCTCCCGCGAAATAATTAAGACTTTATCAACGCGATAAAAACTGGCAATTTCTCGCTTAAAAGT
>JALQZD010000081.1 GCA_023258495.1 Polaribacter sp. | reverse complement strand
CGATAGTAAATAAATTGCTTGTTTCGACCCTTAAAACTAATCTCAACCGGATTGTTTTCATTCTTCATGATTTCCAGTTGTTTGTTCACATAATCGGGTTGCAAAGCTTTTGTTGAATCCAGGTTTTGGTAATTGATGATTTCACCTTTATCATCGACCAAAATCATCGGAATCGTATTGCTATTTTCAATAATCTTTAAGGGTAAATCAACACTTGCATCCAAATCAGTATTGGTGGCCAACTCTTTTTGAGCAGCGGCTAGAATTTCCATTTTGATTCGTTCCTCTTGTTTGAATTTTTGAAAAAACACGTAGGTATTCCAAAGAATGAGGGAAACAATCAGAAGGGAAAGAAAGATTCCGATTCGTTTAAAAATGATAACATTGTTGGTCAAGGACATAAAACAAATATAGTAGTTTACACATATAACTCATTTCAACATTTGATAGTATCTTTACCCTACAAAATTTCAAATATGTATTCTTTTTCGCCAAAAGACCTTCCGACCGGTAAATTACATGGATATTTATTAGGAGCGATTGCGCCAAGACCCATTGCCTTTGCAAGTACGATTGATGCGGATGGTAATCCGAATGTATCACCCTATAGTTTCTTCAATGTTTTTGGCTCGAATCCGCCGATTGTCATTTTTTCTCCGGCTAGAAGAGTTCGTGATAATACCACGAAGCATACTTTGGAAAATGTGGAGCAAGTGAAAGAAGTAGTGATTAATGTGGTGAGTTATTCGATGGTGCAACAAATGTCGTTGAGTAGTACCGAATATCCGAAAGGGGTAAATGAGTTCGAGAAAGCTGGATTTACCATGTTGTCGTCGGATGAAGTGAAGCCATTTCGAGTAGCAGAATCTCCCGTTCAATTTGAATGCAAGGTGAAGGATATTATTTACACTGGAACAGAAGGAGGTGCGGGAAATTTAATTGTTGGTGAAGTGGTAAAGGTTCACATCAATGAAGATGTTTTGGCCGAGGATGGATCTATCGATCAATATAAAATTGATTTGGTAGCAAGAGCGGGCGGTAGTTTTTATTCAAGAGCTCGTGACGGATTTTTTGAAATTCCGAAACCATTAAGTTCTCTTGGAATTGGTGTTGATTCGATTCCGGCAGATATCAGAAACAGTACTGTTTTAACAGGCAATGATTTGGGGATGTTGGGTAATGTAGATACGTTGCCAGATGCTGATGCTGTTAATAACTTTATGAAAGAACATCCTGAATTTTCAGAGGCCGATGCTGTAGAAAAACATACATTTGCAAAGGAATATTTAGCCAAAAACGATGTTGAAAGCGCTTGGAAAGTGCTATTAATTTAATACTAGAATGGAAGTAATAGGAAAGATAAAAATTATTGGAGACGTTCAGACGTTTGGATCGAACGGCTTTAGAAAGAGAGAGCTAATTTTAACTACAGATGAGCAATATCCACAGATGTTATCTATCGAATTTATTCAGGATAAAGTAGATTTATTGAATAGTTTTCAGGTAGGACAGGATGTAAAAGTATCGATTAACCTAAGAGGTAGAGAGTGGATTAATCCACAAGGAGAAGCAAAATACTTCAATTCTATTCAGGGATGGAGGGTAGAGAGCTTAACACAAGGACCGCCAGCGCAAGAAAATTTACCTCCTGTAGAGCAATTTGAAACTACAGATGATTTTTCGGAAGACGAACCGGATGATTTGCCTTTCTAAAAAATAGAAACATAAAAAAGCGCTTATTTAAGTGCTTTTTTTATTTTTATACCATATGAAGATGACCCGATTCATAGAAAAGGTATTTACCAACTATCTTCCTTCCCCATTTACATTGGCGATTTTATTAACCATAACCGCCTTCTTGTTAACCCTATTATTTACGCTGCCAGCAGATACCAATGTATTTCATTATTCTTTGGATGTATTGTCTTTCTGGGAAAAAGGAATCTGGTCAACGAGCTTGTTAGAATTTGCTTATCAGATGATGCTGATTCTGGTTTTGGGACATGTGTTAGTGCTCTCTAAACCCATGAGCAATCTCATTGAAAAACTCACCAAATATTGTACTTCAACTCCGTTGAGTGCGACAATAGTGGCCAGTACTACCATGATAGTCGCCTTTTTTAATTGGGGACTTGGGCTGATTTTCGGTGCTTTGCTCGCCAGAAAGGTTGGGGAGCGGGCACAGCAGAACAACATTCCGTTGAATTATCCTTTAATTGGAGCTGCGGGTTATGTTGGATTAATGGTTTGGCATAGCGGAATATCGGGTTCTGCTCCAGTGAAAATTAATGAAGATGGACATTTGAAGTCGATTATGACGAATACTTCTGCTCCAGAATTACTGAATCAGATTCCGAGTACCATTACCTTTTCTGACACTGTTTTTAGCGCTTGGAACTTGATCACCTTTGCAGTTGTATTCATTGTCATAAGTATTTTATTTTTCTATTTAGGACGAACTTCCAATCCGACCAAATTCGCTTTGGAAGTGTATCGATTTCAATCAGAACAGGAAAAAAATACACGAGCTGAAAAACTGGATTCGTCCAGAATATTGGCTATTCTTTTTGGAAGTATCATCGTATGTGTTGCTTTTTATCAATATGGAAACGATGTTTTCCATTTAAAAATAACACCGAACTTCTTGAATTTCTTTATGCTTGGTCTAGGAATTGTGTTGCATGGAACTTTGAAGAATTTTGCCAATGCTGTTGGTGAATCTATTTCTGATATTTCGGGAATTTTAATTCAGTTTCCCCTGTATTTCGGTATCATGGGAATGATGACACAATCTGGAATGGTGAATTTGATTTCTGATGCATTTATTTCCATTTCGAATGAGGTGACCTTACCAATTTTCACCTTTTTTAGTGCCGGACTCGTAAATATTTTTGTTCCGAGTGGTGGTGGACAATGGGTAGTGCAAGGACCTATAGTCATTGAGTCGGCTTTACAACTTGGAGTACCATTACCAAAAGCGATTATGGCATTGGCTTATGGTGATCAAATAACGAATATGTTACAACCTTTTTGGGCTTTACCCTTATTGGGAATTACCAAATTGAAAGCAAAAGAGATACTGCCCTACACGTTAATTACGATGATAGTGGCCAGCGTTATTTATATTTTAGCTTTAATTCTGATTTAATATGATTTGGTTAACCGATGAAATAAAATTTCCTCCGTATTCAAAAACCACAAAGCATGGAATTATTGCGTTGGGTGGTGATTTGTCTGCTAAACGATTAATTCATGCCTATCAAAACGGAATTTTTCCCTGGTTCTCAGAACAGGATCCTATACTTTGGTATTCTCCGTTTCGAAGAATGGTATTGTTCCCAAATGAGGTGAAGGTTTCGAAATCTATGAAGAAATTAATTCGCGATAATACCTTTGAAGTAACAGAGAATAAAGCCTTTCCAGATGTCATTCATCGATGTAAAACCATTTCAAGAAAAGATGAGGCTGGCACCTGGATTACTGATGATATGGAACGTGCTTATGTAGAAATGCACTACGAAGGATTTGCTTCAAGTATTGAGGTTTGGAAAGATGGTCATCTTGTGGGAGGTCTATACGGTGTCGTTGTGAATGGAGTCTTTTGTGGAGAAAGCATGTTTAGTGAAGTCCCCAATGCTTCTAAATATGCTTTTATTTACCTGGCAAAATCCAATAAATACAGGCTGATAGATTGCCAAATTCACAATGATCATTTGGAGAGTTTGGGAGCTCGGGAGATCGAACGGGATGATTTTATAAAGCTTCTAAAAGCTTAATTTTTACGCATAAAAAAATCCCAAATTTTCATTCGGGATTTCAAACACATTTAAAATGGATTTATTTCTTTTTTGCCAATAAATCTCGAATTTCTGCCAAAAGATCTTCTTGACTTGGACCCTTTGGTGCTGGTGGTGCCGGTTCTTCTTTTTTCTTCATTGCGTTTACGCCTTTTACAATCACAAACATCACAAAAGCAACAATGATGAAATCAATAACATTCGTTACGAAGTCTCCGTATAATACAGCAACTTCTCCGGTAATTTTACCAGCCTCATCGGCCACACCTTCTTTTACAATCAATTTTAAATCTTTAAAATCTGCTTTGAAAATTAGCCCAACCAGTGGAGAGACAATTCCACCAGTAAATGACGTAACCACTTGTTTAAATGCGGCACCCATTACAAAACCGACAGCAATGTCGATTAGGTTACCTTTCATAGCAAATTCCTTAAATTCTTTAAGCATTCCCATATAGATTAATTTAGTTGATGGATAAATGTACTAAAAAAATCTATTTCATTAACATTTTTTTAACACGTGAAGAAATCGCAGTTAGCGTTTCATATGGAATCGTTTCAGCGGCGTCTGAGAAGGTTTGGATCATCTCCTGAGAATTGAAAATGGTCACTCGATCTCCTTCTTTGCATTTTATTTTGGTTACATCAATCATAAGCATGTCCATACATACATTTCCGATGATGGGTGCTTTTTGATCATTCACCAACACAAACCCTTTTTGATTCCCCACTGCTCTCGGTATACCATCTGCGTGACCAATGGGAACTGTGGCAGTTTTTGTTGGTTTTTTTGCAACAAATGCTCTGTTGTATCCAACGGTTTCTCCTCGGTCAATCAAATGAATTTGGGAAATAACTGAATGCAAGTTGTGTGTGTTCTTTAATTGGGCTGTTTCATCCGCATCGTTTCCAAATCCGTAGAGACCGATACCTACACGAACCATATTAAATTGGGCTTTGCTGTAATTTATGACTCCCGATGTATTCAACATATGAATAAACGGTTCATAGGATAACGCCTCATAAAACTGCTTTGTGATGTAGGCGAAATTATTTATTTGATTGATGGAAAATTCTTTTTCTTCTAGATCTTCACTGGCAGCTAAATGAGAAAACAACGAAGTTATTTTGATATGTTTGTTATCATGAATTTTAGATAACAAGAGTCCGATATCATTTTGCCAAAAGCCAAGTCGATTTAACCCTGTATTGAAGTTTAAGTGCACGGGATAATTGAGTAGAAGCCTTTCATCTGCACGAGCAAAAAAAGTATCCAACGTTTTGAAATTATACAAACATGGCTCTAATTGGTAATCGATAATTGCATCAAAATTCTGCATTTGAGGATGCAAAACCATAATTGGAGTTTCGATTCCAGCTTCGCGTAGGGCAATTCCTTCTTGAGCATAAGCAACTCCGAAGTAATCCACTTTATCTTTTAAAAATTGACCAACCAAAACGCCATCACTTCCATAACCAAATGCCTTCACTACGGCCAGTATTTTTGTCTCCGGATTTAACTTGCTTTTGAAATAGGTTAAGTTATGTTCCAGGGCCTGGGTGTCAATCTCTAAAATAGTCACATGATTATTTGCCATTAGTCAAGTGATTCGGAGTTTGTTTCAGTATTGGTATTCGCTTTTTCAGAAACGAGTTTTTGACGTTCTTCATGCATAGCCCTATAGAATGCTGCCCTACTGAGTGGTTCGTACTCTTCATTTTCTCCTAACAGTACCAAATCATCATTTAAGTTTTTACGATAACTGTAGTTTGCTAAATTTCCAGTTCTTGTGCAAACGGCATGCACTTTAGTAACGTATTCTGCAGTGGCCATAAGGGCAGGCATTGGTCCGAAAGGATTTCCTTTAAAATCCATATCCAATCCTGCAACGATCACGCGAACCCCACGATTTGCCAATTCGTTGCAGACTGATACAATTTCATTGTCGAAGAATTGTGCCTCATCGATTCCGACCACATCCACATCATTAGCTAATAATAAAATATTTGAAGAGACTGGAACTGGTGTTGACCGAATCCGATTATCGTTGTGAGAAACAACTTCTTCGTCATCATATCGAGTATCCATTTCAGGTTTGAAAATTTCAACTCTTTGTTTGGCAAATTGTGCCCGTTTTAAGCGACGAATAAGTTCCTCAGTTTTACCAGAAAACATCGATCCGCAGATGACTTCTATCCATCCAAATTGTTCTGTATGATTTACCGGATTTTCGAGAAACATTTTGTAATTTTAAACCTTATATGCTAGGAGATTTCTTGTACCTTTAGCAAACAAATGTAATCAAATTTAAGGCATTAGTATCAATTAAAACGACTTTGAAATGCACAAAAAACTAGAATCAGAATTAATCAGTTTAGCCCACAGTATTTTACAGATGAAAAACAAAGACGATGTTTTTGCTCTTTTGGAAAAAGCGACTGAAATCCATGAGAAACTTTCGGTTTTGGCTTTTGTTGAAAATTATGTGAATACAAC
>JALQZD010000076.1 GCA_023258495.1 Polaribacter sp. | reverse complement strand
GCCTTTTCATTATCGAATTTAATTTCGGTTTTGGTAGGATGAATATTGATATCGATACTCTGTTTAGGCACATCCAAATACAAAAAGTAGGACGGATGCATATTCGCTTCAAGTAAACCTTCAAAGGCACTATTCACGGCGTGATTGAGGTACGAACTCTTAATAAATCGATCATTCACAAAAAAGAACTGCTCGCCACGTTTTCGTTTCGAGAATTCTGGTTTCGCTACAAATCCTTTAATGGTAAGAATGTCTGTTTGTTCTTCTACAGGCACTAGTTTTTCGTTCATTTTCGAACCAAATATGGAAACGATGCGCTTTCGTAGGTTTGATTTTTGCAAATGATACATTTCATTATCATTGTGAACAAGAATAAACTGAATGGCAGGGTGTGCTAGGGCTACGCGTTGAAATTCATCGACAATGTGGCGCGTTTCAATGGTATTTGATTTTAAAAAATTTCTTCTGGCAGGTATATTGTAAAACAGATTTTTTACCGATAGGGTTGTACCCTTTGCTGTTGCCACTACATTTTGTGATACAACCTTGCTTCCCTCGATTTTGATATGTGTTCCAACTTCTTGATTTTCTTGCCTTGTCTTTAACTCAACATGAGCGATTGCCGCAATTGAGGCCAAAGCTTCGCCTCGAAATCCTTTCGTATTTAAGTTAAATAAATCGTCAGCTTTGCAAATTTTTGAAGTAGCGTGTCTTTCGAAACACATTCTTGAGTCGGTAACACTCATTCCCATTCCGTCATCAATCACCTGAATTAAGGTTTTCCCCGCATCAACAAGAATTAATTTTATAGAAGTTGCCTTGGCATCTATACTATTCTCTAACAATTCCTTTACCACAGAGGCAGGTCGTTGCACGACTTCTCCTGCAGCAATCTGATTAGCTACATGATCTGGTAAAAGTTGAATAACATCCGACATTAATTGGCAGTAAAGATGGTTAAATCGAAATCTATGATGTAAAGAAAAACAAAAAGCAAAATAAGTGTAATGATGACGATGGTTTTATTTAAACCATTCTCTCTAATATCTTTCAATTCATCAAGGGCATCAACGAATTTTCCTTTTAAATTTCGCTTCGTTCTCGTCTTTCTAAACTTGTCTAATTTATGCTCAATTTTATAAGGATTTCCTTCGCCTTTGTAATATCTAGGCTGATAATTGAATTTCTTATTTGTTCGTTTTAAAAACCCCATTTTAAATTTGTTAAGACAGTTGATCGCCCTTAAAAATCTTACTGAGCAAGCGAATCAAAATTAGTCAAATACCCCTTAAATTCAAATTAAATTAGGTAAAAGAAATATTAAAGTAAGCTTAGTTTACTGATTTAAGAAACCAATGTGATCTCTAGTGTTGTCTATGTTTTTGATATCGGCCATTTTAATGGCAGTAATAGCCGCTTCAACACCTTTGTTTCCTAATTTTCCTCCAGAACGATCAATGGACTGCTGTTTGGTGTTATCTGTTAATACACAGAAAATTACAGGTGTATTGTACTTTAGGTTTAGTTCTATAATCCCCTTTGTGACTCCTTCGCATACAAAATCGAAATGTTTAGTTTCTCCTTGGATGACACAACCAATAGCAATCACCGCATCTAAATGATGTGTTTCAACCATTTTTTTACATCCGAAGACTAATTCGAAACTTCCAGGGACATCCCATCGAATAATATTGTGCTGGACAACTCCGCAATCTACGAGCGTTTCAATCGCACCTTTACACATGTTTTCGGTAATCTCAGCGTTCCATTCAGAAACAACAATTCCAATGTTCAACTTCTCTCCACTAGGAATGGTAGACTTGTCGTATGCTGAAAGATTTGTAGTTGCCATTTGACGACTATTTAGTTGGCAGCGTATTTGGCAGCATTGATTAATTTCTCAATGTCTCTGCCTTGATCAGATTTTGGATATTTTTCCTTGATTTTGTTAAAGAAAGATGCTGCTTTACTATAATTCTTTGTCAACATAGCTGCCTGACCCGCTTTGTACAAGAACAACGGAGTCGTAAATTCGTTATCTGCTTTTTCGGCTGCTTTGTCGTAGTAATTCATTGCATCGTCTAACTGATTGATATCGGCAAATGCATCGCCAATAGCGCCTAAAGCAACAGGGCCAAGGATCTGATCATTCGAATCAAACTTGCTTAAATAATCAATAGCGTTTTCGTAATCTTTCATTTTTAAGTACGAAAGACCTGCATAGTAATTTGCCAGATTTCCAGCTTTTGTACCGCTGTATTGATCAGCGATATCTAAGAAACCATAATTTCCATCAGCACCTTCCAATCCTAAACGTAATAAAGAATCAATGCCTGATCCTGCAGTAGCCGCTTCATCAAAGTATTTTCTAGGGAAAGCCAATTCGTTTGATGCGTCTAGTTCATTTGGCTCTACTATGAACTTATTGTAAGAAAGGTAGGCTAAGAAAAGTACAACAACAGTCACCAATCCGTAAAATAATGGTTTGCTGTTTTTCTCAATCCATTGCTCCGATTTACTCGCTGTTTCGTCTAATGTATTTAATACTTCAGCTGTTTTATATTTTGACTCATCAATTTGAGCTTCGTCCTTCTTATTTCTAGGTTTATACCCTCTTTTCTTATAAGTAGCCATAGTTTGCTATAAAATTAGTGGCGCAAAAATAGTTTTTTTAATTGGATTTTAAAAGACTATGTTTTGCAAAATTTTCGATAATTTGCACATCAAAACAATTTCTTCAACGTCGGTGTATTTAAAGAAAATATCATTAGTAAATTTTAAAAATATTGCTTCTCAAAGCTTTGATTTTCAGGAGAAAATAAATTGCTTTGTTGGAAACAATGGAGTAGGTAAGACCAATGTGCTTGATGCCATTTATTACCTCTCTTATGTCAAAAGTTACTTTAATCCGATTGCCGTTCAAAATGTGAAACACGGTGAGAGTTTTTTCGTCATTGAAGGTGAATATGAATTGAAGGGAAGAGATGAGAAAATTGTTTGCAGTTTAAAGAAGGGACAGAAAAAGGTATTAAAGCGTAATGATGCACCTTACGATAAATTCTCCGATCATTTTGGGCAGTTTCCTTTGGTGATTATTTCTCCGGCAGATCGTGATTTGGTGATCGATGGGAGTGATGTGCGCAGAAAGTTTATAGATAGCGTTATATCTCAGCAAAATAAAACCTACTTGCAAGATCTGATTGCCTATAATAAGATTCTCTCTCAGCGTAATGCTTTACTAAAATATTTTGCTGCGAATCGAACCTTTGACGCAGACAATTTGAATATTTACAATGATCAACTCACCAACTTAGGAAATCGCATATTTGAACTCCGTAAAGACTTTTTAAAAGAGTTTATTCCAATTTTTGATCAGAAGTATCGATTGGTTTCTGGTGAAAAAGAACAAGTAGATTTGGTGTACAAAAGCCAGCTGTTCGATATGGATTTTCATTCCCTGCTTGAAAAATCACTTGATAAAGATAAAATCCTTCAATATACCACTACCGGAATTCACAAGGATGATTTAATCTTCAATATCGGTTCGCACCCCATAAAGAAATTTGGTTCTCAAGGCCAGCAAAAGTCATTTTTGATTGCTTTAAAATTGGCTCAGTTTGATTTTATAAAGAATCACACGCAGATCGTGCCAATTTTATTATTGGATGATATTTTTGATAAATTGGATGAAGATCGAGTAATGCATATCATTAATTTGGTCGATAACGACGATTTTGGTCAGATATTCATAACGGATACACATCATGACCGAACCGAAAATTTAATCCAAAAAAGCCAAAAACCTTATCAGTTATTTAAATTGGAATTTGGTGGAGTTATTTTAAATCATCGGTAATGGCAAAAAGAGAAAACGAATCACAATCTATTAAGTACCTGTTAGATCATTTAATATCTGAAGGGATGCTCAATAAGGGAATGCAGAAAATTCGAGTAGAAGAAGTATGGCATTCATTAATGGGAGCAGGAGTGAGTTCTTATACCGAATCTGTCATCTTACAGAATAAAACATTAATTGTGAAATTGAACTCCTCTGTTTTAAGAGAGGAACTGAGCTATGGCAAGGAAAAGATTATAAAAATCATTAATGAGAAGATGGGTAGTGAACTCATCACAAAGTTGATATTATCCTAAAAAAAAGCCTCGTTTCATACGAGGCTTTTTTTATTAGTTCTTCATTGATTTCTTGAACTTATCAAATTGGTCATCTTGTTTTTTCGGCCAGCTGTTGTTGGCAGTGTCAACATCAGCAGTTTCTAAATCAGGATCAACCACAATACTTTTAATTTCTTGTGTCGAAGAGAATACTCGTCTAACGGTTTGATCATTGTATCTCCAGATCTGTGCTGGGAATGTTTGCCTTTCTTTTGTTCCGTCTGCATAGGTCAATTCAACAATAATCGGCATTACTAAACCTCCTGGCTTTTCGAATTCAACAGAGTAGAAATACTGAGGAATCTCTTTGCCATTTGCATAGTTATCCATGGCTTTTGGATTCGCGTCTTCTTTCTTGTCTGTGATGTAAACCAAATCACCTAAGCTGTCAAAATAAGACTTGTATTGTTGCTTTAATTTCGCAACTCTTTCACTTGGTTTATCAGTTAAATACAATGGTTTTACAGATTTAATTCCGATGTCTGTCACATCCGTAGTATAAAACCATCCTCTAAAGAACCAGTCTAAATCCATTCCAGAAGCATCTTCCATTGTTCTGAAGAAATCCGCAGGAGTTGGATGCTTAAACA
The DNA here is from genome assembly GCA_023258495.1 of Polaribacter sp. Taxonomy (GTDB): domain Bacteria; phylum Bacteroidota; class Bacteroidia; order Flavobacteriales; family Flavobacteriaceae; genus Polaribacter. The sequence goes on along the minus strand of JALQZD010000076.1, from coordinate 2,539 downwards.
TCCATCTTTGAGAATAGGTTCTAAATGCATAATCAAATAATTCTGGTCCCATGATTGTCTGACGCAACATATATAATCCTGCCGCTGGCTTTGTGTAAGCATTTGGCCCAAATTGTTTTACGTAGTCACCTTGAGACATGATAGGAGAGATGTTGCTTTGATCTCCACCCATATATCTAACGATATCTTTTGGGAGATTTCCCGTATTGAAGTTAGGATCGTAATCCAATTCAGCTAGAATTTCGACAAAAGAATTTAATCCTTCGTCCATCCAAGTCCATTGTCTTTCGTCTGAGTTCACAATCATTGGGAAGAAGTTATGTCCAACTTCGTGAGTAATTACCCCAATCATTCCATTTTTAACGCGGTCTGAATAGGTTCCATCTGGATTTGGTCTACCATAGTTGAAACAAATCATTGGGTATTCCATTCCCTGGTTTTTAGCGTGAACAGAAACGGCTTTCGGATACGGATAATCAAAGGTTAATTTGGAATACTCTTCTAATGTATTTGCAACGACGCGCGTAGAATGCTCTTCCCATAATGGATTTCCTTCTTTGGGGTATAAAGAAGTGGCCATGATTGTTTTTCCGTTGATGTTCACGGCCATGGCATCCCAAATGTATTTTCTAGATGTTGCGAAAGCAAAATCTCTTACATTATAAGCTTTGTAATGCCAAGTCTTTGTTTCTTTTGATCTTCCTTTCTCATTCTCTTCGGCTTCTTCCTGAGTTACAATCATTACCGGATCTTTGAATGATTTAGTTGCCAATTCATATCTCTTTAGTTGCTTTTTAGATAGCACTTTCTTAGCATTTAAAAGAGATCCTGTAGCTTCCATAACGTGATCTGCCGGAACTGTAATTTTAACGTCGTAATCACCAAATTCTAGAGCAAATTCAGAGCGTCCCCAGAACTGCATGTTTTGCCAGCCTTCTACGTTGTCGTACACACAAAGTCTTGGGAAGAATTGAGCAATAGTGTAGTTATTATTTCCGTCAGGGAAGTCTTCAAATCCTGAACGACCTCCATCTCTTACAGAATTATTCACTTTGTAATTCCACTTAATTCTAAATTTGAAAATTGCTCCTGGAGCAAGTGGTTTATCAAGGTTGATACGCATCATTGTTCTATTGATAGTATGCGATTGTGGTTTCCCTTCACTTTCTACTTTTTCAATATTAAAACCAAATCCCTTTCCTTCTTTCATGTATGAACTTTTGAAGTTATCTGGAGATAACCACCCTGGAGCCCCACCAGATCTGGCTAATGGAGTCTTTGAATCATCCGCTCTCATGTTTTGATCTAGTTGAACCCATAAATACTCTAAATAGTCCTTGGAATTGTTGTGATAGGTAATTTTTTCATCGCCGTAAATTCTGTTGGTATCTTCATCCAAACGAAGCAACATTTCGTAATCTACTTTTTGCTGTGTGTATTGACTACCTGGAGCACCAGAAGCCAATCGCTGGTCATTTGGAGTAGGCAATACGTCTTTCATTTGACGAAATTTATTCTGATCTGTATGCCCTTGTTGTGTTTTCTTTTTCTTTGTTTGCTCCTGTCCGTAAGAGAATCCTACCATTAAAAACAGAGATAAAACAACTAATGTGATTTTTTTCATTTGAGTGTGTATTATTAAAACTCGTCGAATTTACTAATTTGGGTTGGATGATTAAAAATGATGTTAAAAATTAACAAAGGTTTATAAAAAAAAAGCGGCTTATTTGCCGCTCTTTTTGATTATCCTTTAATCTGTTTTTTAAATTTTGAGAATCGATCTTGATTCTTTGGTGGCCAACTGTTATTGCTGGTATCAACATCGGCTGTTTCCAAATCTGGATCTATTTGAATACTCTTAATCTGCTTCGTTGAACGAAACACCTTTGTCACTTCATTGTCGTTATACCTCCAAATCTGTGCCGGGTATTTTTTGCGTTCTTTAGTGCCGTCCTTGTAGGTGAATTCAACAATAATCGGCATTACTAATCCGCCTGGCTTATTGTAGGTAATTTCATACAGGTAGTTGTCTTTCTTTTCTTCGAAACCTAATCCTTTAGAAGTGTCTTCTACAAAATCTACATTGTTCGCTGATTTTTTAGTTGAAAATTTCTTCACACCTTTAATTCCGATATCGGTAACATCCGTAGTGTAGAACCATCCTCTCCAAAACCAGTCTAAATCCATTGCACTCGCATCTTCCATCGTTCTGAAGAAATCCGCAGGAGTAGGGTGCTTAAATTTCCATCTCTTCGAATAGGTTTGGAAAGCATGATCGAACAATTCTTTACCCATGATGGTGTTTCTTAAGATATATAAAGCTGTTGCTGGTTTACCATAAGCGTTATTTCCAAAACTGTACACATTGTCACCTTTAGACATAATCGGAGCAATTCTCGATTGGTCTCCACCCATGTATCTAACGATGTTTTTTGGTAATCCTCGAGTGATTGGGAAGTTCGGATCATAGTCCAATTCGGCTAACATTTCAACAAATGAATTTAATCCTTCATCCATCCAAGTCCATTGTCGCTCATCA
>JALQZD010000364.1 GCA_023258495.1 Polaribacter sp. | reverse complement strand
GTCGCAATAACATCCGTATTCCAATACCCTTGCCAAGTACCGGTTCTAAAATCTTCGGTACCAACGATTCCATCAATTAATGCATGATCACCTCCAGCATTGTATTGATTCGCATATTTCGAATCCAATTTGATTTTAATATTCGGATCAATCTTAAAAAACTCGGTAGTAATTGATGCACTTTTACCATTTTGATTTTCACCATAAACCGTTAATTCTAAAGGTTTATTAATCGTCAAGGGTTCGCTATATTTTTGAAATTCTCCCTCATCAATTTTATAGTAGATAATCGAGGTCTCATCAACAGATGCCAGAGAAACCGTAGTAGTACCTTTAAATGCCGTTTTTCCTTTCGCAATAAAAGGAACAGGAACAATAAGGTGTTCTTTAATTTCAGTTTTTGGCTCATCGCCTTCTTTGGTTCCCCAACCTGATGGAACATCAGTCATGTAAAATTCAAGTACCCCTCCACCAGCAATATCAGAATGTTCAATAAACGTTTTCTGAAGATTTCTGCCGTTTAACAATACCTTTTCGATGTACCTATTGGTATCCGATACATTATGCGCCTGAATCGTAAATGCGTTTCCGTTTTCTAAATTGATGGTGGCTTTATCCACCAACGGTGACCCAATGATATACTGATTTGATGCCGGAGTTACCGGATAAAATCCCAGGCTCGAAAATACATACCAGGCACTCATCTGACCACAATCTTCATTTCCTGAGATTCCGTCTGGAGCATTGGTGTATAACTCGGTCAAAATCTGATGTACTTTTTCCTGCGTTTTATGGGGTTTATTCACAAAATTGTACAAGTAAGCCATGTGGTGACTCGGTTCATTGCCGTGGGCATACTGACCAATTAAACCTGTAATATCGGCCTGATTTCTACCTGAAGTTTCATTTTTGGCCGTAAATAATTTATCCAACTGATTTTCAAGCGCCTTTTTACCGCCTAATAAGTTCATAAATCCTGAAATATCCTGCGGAACGTAAAAACTATATTGCCATGAATTGGCTTCGGTGTAGTTGAAATTCACCTCGTACGGATCAAAAGGTGAAAACCAGGTGTTTCGAAATCTTCCGCGCATGAATTGCGATTCCGGGTCGAATATATTTTTATAGTACTGGGCTCTTTGAGCGTACAATTGATAGTCATCCTGCTTACCCATTTCTTTGGCCATTTGTGCAATGGTCCAATCATCATAGGCATACTCTAAGGTTTTACTTACCGATTCGGATTCACTTTCAACAGGTATGAATCCGAATGACTTATAAGCAGATAATCCCAAATGATCTCTGGTTGCCGAATGCTTCATGGCTTCCAGGGCCAATTCGGTATCATAATCCTGTATGCCTTTAAGGAAGGCATCAGCAATTACGGGAACGGCATGATACCCAATCATACAGCCTGTATAACAACCCGACAAATCCCAAATCGGCATGATTCCGCCTTCTTTATATTTGGCTAGAAAGGTCTTGATAAAATCGTTGGTGCGATCCTTTTCAATGATGGTATACAACGGATGCGCTGCTCGATAGGTATCCCATAATGAAAAAACGGTATAGTATTCAAAATCAGTGTTTTGATGAATTTTTAAATCCATTCCGCGGTAGCGACCATCTACATCCTGATACAAATTCGGAGCAATCATAGTATGATACAAACTCGTATAAAAATTGGTTTTGTAATCGGTGTTATCTGATTCAATT
>JALQZD010000360.1 GCA_023258495.1 Polaribacter sp. | reverse complement strand
AAAGAGCGTCCTATCTTACAGGATGTTTCCTTAACATTAACATCAGATTCAAGAATTTCGGTGAAAGGTGAAAGCGGCGCAGGCAAATCTACCCTATTACGATTGATTTCAGGAATTATTGAACCTACCAAGGGACATATTTTTGTCAATAATTTATCTATTAAAAGTCTGCAATTGAATCATTACAGATCTCAATTGGGAATGTCATTATCTGACGAAACACCTTTTGAGGGCACAATTAGAGAAAATTTAGTCTTTGGAAACACCACTGTTAAAGATGATGATATCTATGAGGTATTGGATAAGGTCGGCTTAAATGAATTTTTAAAAGAACAACCCAATGGTCTGGATACATTTATGAATCCTGAAGGGAAGCAAATGTCTTATACCATTGCTAAAAAAATCATTTTAGCCAGAGCAATCATAAAAAAACCAAAGTTGCTCATCTTAGAGGATCCTCTGGATCAATTCAACAAAAAGGAAGCAGAACGTATCGCTCACTATCTTACCAATAAAAAACACCATTGGGCCTTAATTGTAGTGAGCAACAATAAGCATTGGCAAACGAATTGTACCGAAGTGATAATGCTCGAAAAAGGAAAAATAATATCAAATTAAAATCGAATATGTTAAATATTACAAATAATCCACTCCACGATAAGGTTGATTTAACAACCTTTAAGTCCGGACAAAAGATATTTAATAAGAGTCATTACATCGTATTGAATAGATTTTTATCTGTCTTTGGTTTGATATTGCTCATCATGCTCTTTTTACCGTGGACCCAGAATATTACTGGAAAAGGTTTAGTAACATCCCTTACTCCTGATCAGCGCCCACAAACCATTCAGTCTCAAATCCCAGGCAGAATTGAACAATGGTATGTGAGAGAAGGTGATTATGTTGAAAGAGGTGATACCATTCTCAGAATTTCAGAGGTAAAAAGCGAATATTTTGATGATAAATTGATTCAGCGCACAAATGAACAAGTTCAGGCAAAATCATCCACAGTGAAGGCTTACCAAGAAAAAGTAGGAGCTTTAGAGCGTCAGATTAAAGCCTTGCAGAAGGAGCGTAAATTGAAGCTAGAACAAGCTAGAAACAAGTTATTACAAGCCAAATATAAAGTCCAAAGCGATAGTATTGATTTAGAGGCAGAGAAAACAAATATTGTTATTGCTAAACGTCAGTATGACCGAAATGTCACGCTACAAAAAGAGGGAATTTTAGCATTGAAAGATGTTGAAGAAAAGAAAGTGAAATATCAGGCTGCACAGGCTAAGCTTATTTCTCAGCAAAATAAATTGTTGGCCAGTAAAAATGAAGTATTAAATGCCAGAGTAGAAATTTCAAGAATTCAAGCGAACTATGACGAGAAAATTTCAAAAGCTACGAGTGACAAATTCACTGCGCAGTCCTATGAACTAGAAGCTTCTGCACAAGTTAGTAAACTACTGAATACAGAGAGTAATTATCGAGTTAGAAATAGCTTATTATATGTTACTGCGCCTCAGAGTGGATACATTTTCAAATCGAATAAAGGCGGAATTGGAGTGACTTTTAAAGAAGGTGAGGATTTGGTTGGTATTATGCCATCTAATTTGGATTTGGCAGTAGAAACCTATGTTCGTCCAATTGATTTGCCATTGATTCACGTTGGAGAGAAAGTTCGAATTCAGTTTGACGGTTGGCCTGCTATCGTTTTCAGTGGATGGCCAAATGTTTCTTATGGTACTTATGGTGCAAAAGTGGTTGCGATTGAACGATTCATCAGTAGCAATGGCATGTACCGTGTATTATTAGCACCAGATGAGGAAGATCATAAATGGCCCGAAGAAATTAGAGTTGGATCGGGAGCAAAAACAATTGCCTTATTACAAGACGTTCCTATTTGGTTCGAATTATGGAGACAGTTAAACAGCTTCCCTCCTAACTATTACCAGCCGGAAGTTTCAATGAAGATTAACAAATCATCAGATAAAATATAAATTTTCATTTCCTTACCAAATTCTATGAAACGAATCAAAATTGCTTTTTACTTCAGTTTCCTGTTGTCTTTTGCCCTTCAGGCACAGGATGATTTGAATACTGTAATGACATTATCTGAATATTTAGGGTATGTCAAAAAGTATCACCCTATTGTAAAACAGGCCAACTTAATTATCAATTCAAGTGAGGCCAAATTACTGAAGACAAGAGGTGCTTTTGATCCTAAAATTGAAATTGATTACGATAAAAAAGAATTTAAAGAGACCGAATATTTCAATAAATTGAATGGTATTTTCAAAATTCCGACCTGGTATGGAATTGAGTTTAAAGCCAATGTTGAAAGTAACGATGGAACATTTTTAAATCCGGAAGCGAATGTTCCTCTCAACGGATTATATAGTGCTGGTGTATCCATTTCATTAGCCAGAGGATTATTGACCAATGAACGAATGGCTTCGCTACGAAAGGCAAAATTTTTTGTTGGTCAAGCAGAACAAGATCAGCAGATATTAGTAAACCAAATTTTGTATGATGCCTCTTTGACTTACTTCAATTGGTTAAAAACCTACAATGAGAAAAAGGTTTACGATAACTTTTTGAACAATGCTGTTTTACGATTCGAGGGAACAAAAAAAGCATTTATTGCTGGTGATAAGCCAGCGATTGATACTGTTGAAGCAGGAATTGCGCTTACCAATAGAAGATTAAACTTAGAAAAGGCTCGTATAAAGTTAGTGAAATCATCACTTGAAATTTCAAACTTCCTATGGTTGGCAGATAATACACCAGTAGAATTAAAAGAAAATGTGATTCCGGATGTAAATACATTGACAATAATTGATACAACTTTGAATATTGCACTTTTTAATGATGCGAATTTTGATATTAATCAGCATCCTAAAATTCGTAGACAAGAGTTTAAAATTAGAAGTTTGAAAATCGATAAGCGTCTTAAAATGAACAATTTGCTCCCAAAATTAGATGTGGAGTATAACTTCCTAACCCAAACGCCGAGTCAATCAAATTCACTAAATTTTGATAATTATAAGGCAGGAGTAAATTTCAAATTACCACTATTTTTGCGCAAAGAAAGAGGCGATTTAAAATTAGCTAAAGTGAAGCTTCAGGATCAAATCTTTGAAAATGAAACGACTAAAGTAGTTATCAAAAATAAAATTGATGCGATTCAGCAGGAACTGCAATCTTTTGTTCTTCAGAATGAGCTAACTCAGAAAATGGTTGTTGACTATGGAACCTTATTAAGAGCAGAAGAACGTAAATTCTATTTAGGATCCAGTTCATTATTCTTAGTAAATTCTCGTGAAGCCAAGTTAATTGATAGCCGATTGAAAGCTATTGATTTGGAGAATAGCTTTTTCAAAGCTAAGGCAAGTTTATTCAAAGAGGCAGTTCTTCCTTTTTAATCTCCGGTTTCAAGCGATTAAAACCTTCCTAATCAGTATTTTTTTTATTGGATTTACGAAGCGAGTTATTGAATCTGAATTACTGCGATAATTATTTTCTATTCATAAAGAACAGCTAAAAACTCTGCATAACATGCAGGTTTTTTTTTGCCTTGAATTTCGATAACACAAGTAAATATGACTTTGACACCATTGTTTTCTATATCCTCAATATCTTTAATTGTCGCTAGCATTCGAAGATTACTATTCACTGGCACTGGATTAGGAAAACGTACTTTGTTCAAGCCATAATTCAAACCCATTTTTACACTTTCAACAGAAAACATACCCTCAAGCATTCTAGAAATCATTGCTACAGACATAAATCCGTGTGCCACCGTGCTTTTGAATGGACTTTCTTTAGCTGCTCTTTCTTCATCAACATGAATCCATTGTTTATCTAGCGTAGCATTTGCAAAATCATTAATCATTTCCTGACTAATGGTATACCATTCGGTACTTGGCAATTCTTTGCCTACCATGGATTTGAATTCTGTTAAATTTTTGAATTGTAACATAATAATTTAAATATTTAAGACATGAAGCGCATCAGCTCTTATGTTTTAATACTTGTAAAACATCTTCACGAATACGTGCAGGTTTATAATTCTTTCGGTGTAACATCGCCCAGGTCGTTTTGGCTTTGACGATTAATTTATCCTCTAAATAAAATTCGATAAAACGCTCAGAAGTAAATCCGCTCGAATCGCCTACTCTCGTCTTTGCAATAATCACATCTCCAAGGGTTGCTTGACCTTTATAATCGATTTCATGACGTAATACAACCCAGATATAATGATCCAAATCAAATCCCTCTGATAATTTTCGCCAATGAGCACCAGCGACATTTTCCATCCATTTTACATACACTGCATTGTTGACGTGTTGCAAATCGTCAAGATGTTCTTGCCGAACTGTTATGGTAATTGAAAACATAGCTTATAAAATGGATTCTCCATTTAAATTGGTAGTTAAGATATCACTAAATAAATCAAAGAATGATCGCAAGGCCTTGTACGTTTTATCCACTTCTTCAATAAAATTATTGGAAAGCACCTCTTTATCCGTAAAATTACGGACCGCAATAAATCCCTTTTTACGAAGTAAATCAACATCAGGATGATTTTTATCAAATCCTCTAGGCGCTGTTTTTAATTCGTCAAAACTTTCAAATTTCCCCCCGAAGTAAGTAACGAAATCTGGGGCTATCAAAAGGTCTCTAATTTCTGATGCATCCATTTCAATTTCTTTGCGAATTCTAAAAATGTCTTCTTTGTTTGGTTCCCAGAATCCTCCTGCCACTATAGACTCGCCAGGCCTTAATCGAATAAAGTATCCGCCACGCAACTCCTTTCCTAACCTTGAAAATGAATTAGCAAAATGAGGTTTGTATGGTGTTTTATCTTTTGAAAAACGCACATCACGATAAATTCGCATCATTTTCGATTTTTCAATTTCATCATGATGTTGCAGATTTTGATAAATATTGGCAAACACATCTTTTGCATTTTGATGTGCCTCCTGATATCTCTTTTTTTGTGCCGAAAACCAATCTCGGTTATTGTTTTGTTTTAATTCGGTTAAGAATTGAAAGCTCCTCTTATCAACTAGCATTATTGAAATTTAAAAAAAGAAAGTTACAAAATAGAATTGTAATTTCGTTTGTAGATGAATGACCACAACAATCGAAATATTCAAGAACGATTTATTGGATTCTTAAAAATGCCTTTCCTATGGAATGGCGAATTAAATGGATTAACGCAGTTCGATTATTCATTTGATAATCAACAGTTTGACGGAGTATTAAACCCAAAATTAAGACTCGGAAAATATGTGGAACAATTTATTTCATTCTGCCTACAACGTGATTCTGAATTCAGTGATATTGAGGAAAATATTCAAATCCAGGATGAAAAAATTACAATTGGAGAAATTGATTTTGTTTTTAAGAAATCAGCTATTCCATATCATTTAGAACTGTCTTGTAAATTTTACATTGTTGATTTTACAAGAGGAAATGAAGAAATTGAATTCTGTGTTGGTCCAAACAATAGCGATTCCTTAGCAGCGAAATTAAATCGCTTACAACATCATCAGCTGCCGTTACTACATAAGGATACAACTCGTTCTTATTTAGAAAAAATCAATTTCAATCCTTCCAAAGCAATCCAAAGAGTTCTTTTTAAATGCCAATTATTTTTGCCTTATGATCAGCTTGAATTTCGTTTCAAGGAACTGAATAATGAATGCATCTATGGATTTTTTATTCGACCAAAATCGCTAACCAAATTAAAAGATTGCAAGTTTTACATTCCACAAAAAAAAGATTGGTTAATTGCTCCTCATACCCATGTTTCCTGGATGAATTTTGATGCATTTCGAAAAGAGATTCAAGCCTGCATGCAAAGAAAAAACTCCCCAATGTGTTGGTTAAAAACCAAAACCGGAGCGTTTAAAAAGTTTTTTGTCTTATGGTGGTAAAAAAAATAAGGAACTCTATTGAGCTCCTTAATTTTTATCGAATATCTTCTTCGTCTTCGTCTTTCGTAGCTCTCTTGTTCCAGACTTTAATTTCGTCTTCCATTGTCACTCCAGACAGGATTTCAACATTAATTCCGTCAGAAATACCTAATTTCAAATCTCTTCTTTCGAATTTGTCTTCATCAACTTTTACCTCTACATAAGGTTTATCCGTTTTTTTATCGAACTGAAGTAACGATTCTTTAATTGATAGTACGCTATCTTTTTGTTCCAATACCAATTCAGCATTAGCACTATAACCAGCGCGTAAGAAATAGGTGTCATCTAAGGTTACATCGGCTTTAATTTTAAACTGAACAGCTCCGTTTTCCTCTGTTCCTTTTGGAGCGATAAAATTTAATTTTGCTGGAAATTTTATATCTTCAATCGCCCCTAGACTGATTTCTAAATCAATATTATCCTGAATCTTTCCAACTTCTGCTTCATCAACTTTTCCTTCAAAGATCATTTTATTCATATCTGCAATAGATGCGATTGTAGTACCTGCGTTGAAGTTGTTGGATTGAATCACCTGATCACCTTCCTTTACAGGAATCTCGAGAATGGTTCCAGACATTTGTGCAATAACACTTGTGTTTGCTGCAGCGCCACTTACGGTTGACCCTCTTTTGATGATCATATAATCATTTTGAGCATTCTGTAAATCTTGCTTCGCTTGATCAAAAGTAAGTTCAACATTTTCAAATGCTTGTCTAGAAATCACTCCTTTTTCGAATAAGTTTTTATTTCTTTCATACTGAATTTTCGCGTTATTTAAGCGGATTTTAATATTATCTACTCTACCCTTTGCAGATATTAAAGACTGTTCATTAGGCACCACACGAACCGTTGCAATAAGATCTCCTTTTTTCACCTCGTCTCCTTCAAGTTTGTAGATTTTATCTATTATACCTGTAATTTGTGGTTTAATAGCAATTTCTTCCAAAGGAGTAACCTTACCCGTCGCAACTGTTTTCTTTGTGATATTTGCTTTAAATGGTTTTTCAGTTTCGTAGACCACAGCACCTTTGCTGTTCATTTTCCCAAACCAAATTAGGACAGCAATAAACAATACTACAATGACTCCTAAAATAATTTTTGCGTTTTTACTCATGACTTATTTAATAAATATATGTTGTTGATTAATTATTCTTCTCTTAATGCATCAATTGGTTTAATACTGATGGCTCTTTGCGCTGGAATCATTCCAATTAATGTTCCAAAGGTTACCAATGCTGCAACTGCACCAAGGGCAATTGTTATATTAACAGTAGGATTCACAAAAGGTATTCCCTCTCCATCGGTTAGATTTGCATTAATCATCATTAATATCCCACCTGCGAATATGATTCCTAAAATCCCCGCTACTAAGGTTAAGAATACCGATTCTAAGATAATTTGTCCTTTGATATTTGCTGGTGTTGCTCCAATGGCTCTTCGTATTCCTATTTCCTTGGTTCTCTCGGAAACCGTAATGAGTAAGATACTTCCAATGGCAATAACACCTGCAATTAATGTTGCGATTCCAACGAACCAGGTTAAAAATTTCATTCCTTTTACAAATCCAGTAATTTTACCGAACATCTCACCAAAATTGAATGACCCAAAGGCTCTCTCGTCATCTGGATGAACTCCATGACGACGCTTTAAAATGGATTTTACGTTTTCTTCAACTTTCACAATATCAGCATCACTTTTTGCTGCAATGACCATCCAACCAATATTGTCTCCTGTATTATTGATTTTTCTATACGTTGAAAAAGGAATGTAGATAGAATCATCACCTTCAAAACTTGTTTGATTGTCTTTATACAATCCTACAATTTGAAAAAATGATCCATTTACTTCCAAGAAATCTCCAACCGGATTTTCCTCTTTTTCAAATAGTTCATCAACAATCTTTTCACCGATTACACAAACCTTTCTTGCTTCATTAATGTCGCGAGAATTTATAAATCGTCCTTCGAGAATCTTTACTTTATTGACATTGTCTAAAATGGGATAGTCTCCAAAAAGCTTATACGTTTTGGTATTCGTCTTTCTTTTGATGCTAGCCGGAGCTCCTCCGAAGACTCCCTGAACGCTACGAGGTGCAATGAATTCAACATTTTGAGATTGCTTTAAAATAGCGTCTACATCCTGGATTTTCAATCGTAATCTCCTTCCTCTTTGAAATCCTTTGTGAGGCATTCCTGTACGCTGAGCCCATAAGAAAATACTATTAGTAGCCAGATTACGAAACTCGCGATCGAAGCCATTTTCCATTCCTCGAGCGGCTCCTAATAAGGTAATGAACAAGAAGATTCCCCATAATACCCCGATAACTGTAATCGCAGTTCTAAGTTTACTTTTTCGGATGGATCCGAAAATTTCTTGCCAGGTATCTTTATCGAAAATAAACTTCATACTCTTGACTTTAATCCTCTCGCATAGCAACAACAGGTTTTATTTTGGCAGCTCTACGAGCTGGAATAAAACCGGCGATTGCCCCTACAATTATTAATATTATTGTTGCACTCACAATGGTACTTGTACTCACCTCCGGATTGGTAATGAAATAATCTTTTAAGCTATCTCCCATCCTGCTTAAAGCAAATACTGCGATAAGTAGTCCGGCATAACCTGCAATTGAAGTAATTAAAATGGCTTCTTGTAATATGAGTCCCACAATCGAACCTGGGGTTGCTCCTAAAGCTTTTCTGATACCCAATTCTTTTGTTCGTTCTTTCACTACAAAAACCATGATATTTCCAATTGAAATTGCTCCTGCGAAAAGGGTTCCGATTCCAATCCATAAAACAATAAACTGAAGTAAATTGGCAAATTGCATGTTCTGTTCATAATCGTCAAATACCGAACGAATTCGAATACCTCCTTTATCAGTTCTCTCCACGGCATATTTTTCTCTAAGCATGGAATTAATTTCGCGAACCATTTGCTTCGCCCCATTTACACCAATTTCTTTATTAAATGAGAGGTTAATTTGGTTGATATCATCAGAGTTTTTGTAAATCAATTGTAAAGTAGAATATGGAGCGCAAATTGTTCGTTCTTCGTTGTCACCACCCGCATCGCTAAATACACCAATGATTTTATAGTTGATCCCGTTCATTTGTAGAAACTGACCAAGTGCTTCTTGATCCTTGAATAGGTCCTTTTTGACCATTCGGCCAATAACCACAACTCTACTTTTATTTTTTATATCTTTCTGATCGATGTATCTCCCCTCTTCAACAATTGTCTTTTCTAAATATTGATCGTCTTGATTTACACCTCTTACAGTGTAAGAACCTGCTTCTCTTTTATATCTTGCATTTACACCTCGAAAAACTCTAGGAGTGATATATTCAATTCTTGAACCTAATTTATCTTTCAGCAATTCGTAATCTTCCGTTTTAAACTGAATTCTACGGCCTTCTTTAAATCCTTTATATGCTTTAGTGGTTCTGCCAGAATACACAACAACAGTATTGGTAGCATCGTCTTCGAAGAACTCTTTGAACGTATTTTTCAGGCCATTTCCCATTCCGAATAGAACAGTAAATATAAAAATACCCAATGCCACGGTGAAAGCCCCCAAGAACGTGCGTAATTTATTTTTCCTGATACTTTGAAAGATTTCCGCCCAACGATCTATTTCAAACATATCAAACTGCTTTGGCTTTTTTGGTCAATTCGTCGCTTGTAATTATTCCGTCTCGCAATCTAACAATACGTTTTGTTTGTGCGGCAACTTCCTCTTCATGTGTAATAACAAATACAGTCATTCCTTCATCGTTAATTTCCTTTAGTAAATCCATAACCGAATCAGTTGTAGTTGAATCTAAGGCTCCAGTTGGTTCATCGGCTAACACTACTTTTGGTTGTGTTACTAGTGCTCTGGCAATTGCAACTCTTTGCTTTTGACCTCCCGAAAGTTCATTAGGTAAATGTTCTGCCCATTCTTTTAAACCAACCTTTTCAAGATATTCTAAAGCAATTTTAGAACGTTCTTTTCTACCCAATCCTTTATAATACAAAGGAAGTGCAACATTTTCTAGAGCTGTTTTATAAGAGATTAAATTAAATGACTGAAATACAAAGCCCAAAAATTTATTTCGCAGCATTGCAGCTTTTTTCTCATTTAAATCTTTAATGAGCTGTCCATTTAAATAATAGTTTCCTTCATCGTGCACATCTAACAATCCCACAATGTTTAACAATGTAGATTTACCAGATCCTGAAGAACCCATAATTGAAACAAATTCACCTTCTTCAATAGTTAAATCAAGGCCTTTTAAAACATGGAGTGAATCTTTTCCGATGGGATAAGATTTGTGCAAGTTTTCAATTTTAATCATAGGTTAGTTTGTTTGTGCGTAAAAGTACCCATTGGCTTAAATTATGCTTACTAATATTATGTTAAAAGCCCATAATAGGTAATACACACATAGGACGAACAGCGTAAAAAAATGTTACAGAAAAAGCTCAAAATTTTACTTTTGAGCTTTCTTAAGAGATAAACTTTTGATTTACCTGTTGATTAGTAAGTTGATTTTTGGCTAAACTTTATCTCCTTTACACTTATAATTTAAATTTGAATTGGCTGAATTGCCGCTTCGAATATGGTTTCTGATGTCTAAATATAATATTTTTCATATAATTTTGTCTGTGAAAATTGAAAATGGAGAAATTACCCAAGGATAAAAAAATTTTGTTGTTTGATGGTGTATGCAATCTTTGTAATGAGAGTGTATTAAAAATCATCAGATACGACAACAAAGATATTTTTCGTTTTGTTTCTCTACAGTCTGATTTTGGACAACAAATAACCAATCATCTTGGTATTGATACTTCAACAATTGATTCTGTTATTTTATATGAACCGGGGGTTTCTTATGAAATCAAATCAACAGCTGCCCTAAACATCATGTTTGAATTTGGCGGAATTTGGAAATTGACTCGCGTACTTGGTTATTTGCCTGAGGGTTTTCGCAACTTTATTTACGATTACATCGCTAGAAACCGCTACAAATGGTTTGGAAAAAAAGAGCAATGTATGATTCCTACTCCCGAATTAAAAAGTAAATTTTTAGATTGATGCATATCCCAAAAACCATTAATTGTGTCATTTTCGATATGGACGGAGTGATTATTGACTCCGAAGAAATTCATAAGAGAGCCTATTTCGAAACCTTCGAATCCTTAGGCCTCAATGTTTCGGACACTTTGTACAAAACACTCACGGGAGCTTCAACAATTAATGCATTCCAAAAGTTAGTAGCTCATTTTAATCTGGATGAAAATCCAGAAGAATTGGTATTGGCAAAAAGGAGGCGTTACGTGAATTATTTTGAAAATGACCCTCATTTACACCTTGTTCATGGCGTTGAACATCTTATCAAAACGCTACATTCAAAAGGAATTACATTGGTACTTGCATCGTCATCGGCGATGGTTAATATAAATCGTGTATTTGATCGATTTGATTTGAACCCCTATTTCGTGGGTAAAATTAGCGGTGCCGATTTGGCTGAGTCAAAACCTAATCCGGAAATATTTATTAGAGCAGCAGAAATTGCAGGAGTTCCAAGAAATGAGTGTATCGTAATTGAGGATTCCGATAATGGTGTAAAAGCAGCAAATAACGCCAGAATTTTTGTCTTTGGATATCACAACCCGTTAGCTGATGATCAAACTTTAGAAAATGCTGATATAGCAGTTCATTCCTTTGATGAAATTTTAAAATACCTCAACCCAATTATTTGAGATTTTCTAAGATAAAATCAACCGTTTTATTTGTATTCTTATTCTGAGCTAAAGAATCAGTAATGTGTCTAGGTTGTAAAGCATAGCCCTTGTCGATCATATATTTGATATTATCGTAATGTTCGAGAGATACTTTACCTGTGAGCAAGAGATGTAAGTCTTTTCCAGTTTTGTATCGGTTATAAATCTTTTGCAACCCGGTTAAATACAAATGATCTTTTGTTAATCCACCTCCTCGATGTGCTCTTACCGCAATATGAAATGCTTCATTCTTGTTCAATTCATAATCATTATATAGCATTCTGAAGGTTTTAGAAAAGGTATAGCCTTTCGCCAAACTATCAACGGCAAGCACGCGATATGCCAATTCCTTTAACCTTCTTACCGTTAAATTCCCCGACATATATTCACTAAACACGGCCAGCCCCTCCTGCGTTTCCTCATTATTTGGAAACCCATGAGAAAATACCTGTAATGGGTGTAAAACCCCATTCATAGAAGTTACCATATGTACCCCAATCTCATGATTGGTTAGAATATGTAGTTGATTCTCAGAAAAAGTATGGGTCGAATTTAAAACTAAAGCCTTCGCACTATTAGATACCATAGCAATAGCTCCCATTTTATCTGATGTTTTGATTTCATAAGTGAAATCATATTGTTCGGAATACGCTTTAAAAAACACCTTTGAATCTTCTGCAGAATATTTCGATCGGAACATCTCACGTCGTTTATTTTCTGATTCGAAATGCAAAATGAATTTGGCATTTTTAACATCTTTTTCAGTCGGTGTTCCGAAAGAATGCAAACTATTGAAATAAAATCGTTTACCTTTCCCTATGGTTTCAATACATTGAATCAAACCCGAATAAAAGTATATGATTTCCTCATAGAAATCCCGAAGTCGATCATCTTCAATTTCATGGATAGGTAAGGCAAAAAATTCTTTGTGTAGATTGAATTTATCGAAATCTCTTGTCGGATATAAAAAACTGGGTTCTTTAGAGTATTTTGAGTTGAAAAATTTGATTTTTTCCTCTTCAATATTGATCGTATTCA
>JALQZD010000065.1 GCA_023258495.1 Polaribacter sp. | reverse complement strand
ACCTGAGTTCCGGGATCGGTTCGGCCAGCGAAGGCACGCGAATCCTCGGCTTCAGCAACATGTTCAAAGTTGCGACCGGCGACGAAGCGGTTTCTGTGCTGCACGGAGTCATCGCTGCGAAAACGAAACTCAAAACCATTATGACTTTTGCTAAAAAGGCTCGCGGTTTCATGGTGCGTTATATAGTTGATCATAATATCACATCTGCAGAAGGATTAAAAGGGTTTAACACTGAAGGATACCGATTCAGTGAAGAGCTATCTACAGCTACCGAGTACGTATTTACCCGTTAATTTTTCATTTGGTGCATCACCCAGGTGTGGGGTGCGGTGACTGCAAATAAAATAGCAAAAACAACAGATGCTAGGTCTGTTGCCTTTGGAAATAAAAAATATAGCACTACCAATCCCACAACACTTATTCCCCAAAAGACTGTTGCTTTCTTCACGTAATACAGCAAGGCATTATTGTCTATATCGCCAGAAATAAACTTGGTTTGATGAATAATGGAAGGTATAGAGTGCCAGAAAATAAAATAAATGGCAAAACTTAAAACTAGGGATGAGGTATTAAATACGACCAGAAGCACCAACAAATAGAAGAGTTCCCTCCCAAAATTCACTTTAGTTTCTTTTTTGGTAAGCATGAGGTATCCAGCTAAACTAAAAACGACTATTGCACTTGGAAAAAGAATCGCCAGAATTTGAGTTTCTGAGAATGTCTTTTTAGCCAATTGATTCATAATTACCGCTACATCATCCTGAGATAAGTAAAAAAGTAAAGAAAATAACAACAATCCATAAGCAGTAAAAAATACAAAATTAAAAATGGGTGCTTGATGTAACTTATCACCAAAATGTTCTTCTCCAAAATGATAACCACTTAAAAATACAAACAGTACAATAGCTACAAAAGGGTTCAAAAAATAAATAAGAGCACAAACGGTTATTATTCCGAGGTAAATCAACAGATTTCGTATAAAAGAATTTTTTCCATCTTCCAGTTTTGAGAGAATTAAAAGATCATTTGCCCCATGTAATATTCCAACCGAAACGACGAGAATATATGCAATAGAATCTTCAACAATTTCCCCAAATTGAACACTTAGCCATATCAAGAAAAACGTAAAAAAAGTCATAAAATCTTGATAATTATATTTTAAAATGCGCTCCATATTTCAAATTTAATAATTTATTACTACTTTTGTTTATCTTTTTACTTAAAGGATTAAACGTTTATAACTAATTAAATTAATTTACAATGTATTATTTACTTAATTTTTTGTCTGTTTCTAAAATGGCTACAGACGACTATGTAGGATTCACATTCTTCGTTGGATGTATGGCTATGATGGCTGCTTCTGCATTCTTTTTCCTATCAATGAATAATTTTGACAAAAAATGGAGAACATCCATTTTGGTTTCAGGATTAATTACGTTCATTGCCGCTGTTCACTACTGGTACATGAGAGATTATTGGGCTGCAAATGCAGAATCACCAACATTCTTCCGTTACGTTGACTGGGTATTAACAGTACCATTAATGTGTGTTGAATTCTTCTTAATCTTAAAAGTAGCTGGTGCTAAAAAATCAATGATGTGGAGATTGATCTTCTTATCTGTGGTTATGTTAGTTACTGGATATTTTGGAGAAGCAGTATACAGAGACAGCGCTTGGTTGTGGGGTCTAGTATCAGGTATCGCTTATTTCGTAATCGTTTACGACATCTGGTTAGGAGATGCGAAAAAATTAGCCGAAGCTGCAGGTGGAGCTGTTCTTTCTGCTCACAAAACCTTATGCTGGTTTGTATTAGTTGGATGGGCTATTTATCCTTTAGGGTATATGGCTGGAACTCCAGGATGGTACAGCTTTATTGGAGATTTGGGTCTTAACATGGACGTAATCTACAATATTGGTGATGCCGTGAACAAAATTGGTTTTGGTTTAGTGGTTTATAATTTAGCTTTACAGAGCTCGAACGACTAAATATTCTAAACAACAAATAAAGAATCCCAAGATTATCTTGGGATTTTTTTTGTCTTCTATTTTAACAATCGGCCAGACGAACGGTAACTGCCAGTCCGCCTTCTGAGGTTTCCTTGTAATTTTTATTCATATCCTTCGCGGTCTCCCACATGGTATCAATGACATTATCCAAATGAACCAAGCAGTCTTTTGGATTCGTTTCTAATGCTATTTCTGCAGCATGAATGGCCTTAATGGCACCCATTGAATTTCTCTCAATACATGGCACTTGCACTAATCCAGCAATTGGATCGCAAGTTAGACCCAAATGATGTTCCATTGCTATTTCTGCAGCTACCAACGATTGTGATGGCGTTCCACCCATCAACTCGGTTAATGCTCCTGCAGCCATAGCTGCAGATACTCCAATCTCTGCCTGACACCCTCCCATTGCAGCCGAAATGGTGGCATTTTTCTTAAACAAACTACCTATTTCTCCAGCAGTAAGTAAAAATCGTTTAACATGATTAAAATTCGCTTCATGATTTTCAATCACTAAATAATACATCAAAACGGCCGGAATGACCCCAGCACTGCCATTTGTTGGCGCCGTTACTACTCTGCCCAATGAAGCATTTACTTCATTCACTGAGAGTGCTAAGCAACTTACCCATTTTAAAATCTCTCTAAATTTGACTTCCGTACTTCGAATTGCATCTATCCATTCTTTAGGATTCGCATAAAAAGCATCCTTTATCAAATTTTTATGGGTATCAAAAGCTCTTCGTTTTACATTAAGTCCGCCAGGCAATTTTCCTTCGGTATGACATCCGAGGTACATACATTCCAGCATCGTTTCCCATATTCGATTCAATTCAAAATCAATCTCATCTGCAGACCTTAATTCCAATTCATTTTTGAATACAACTTCAGAAATCAGTAAA
This sequence comes from Polaribacter sp., assembly GCA_023258495.1. GTDB lineage: Bacteria > Bacteroidota > Bacteroidia > Flavobacteriales > Flavobacteriaceae > Polaribacter. Next base: position 4,338 of record JALQZD010000065.1, on the reverse strand, counting down.
TCGTCTCGTTCACAATACTCCTCTAACTGGATCGCTCTATTGATGGGATACGGAAAGTTCTTTTGATTAATTTCAATATCATTCTCCAGATTATCATCTTCTTGAACAATGAATCCGCCACCAATTGAATAGTAAGTCTCTGTTGAAATCTCAACATACTCATGAAATGCTCTGAAAGTAACGCCATTGGCATGATATGGAAGAAATTCTCGATGAAATACCACGGAACTTGGTAAAAATGGTATGACCTTACCTCCTTTAAAAATAAGTTCTTGCTGATTATTAATTCGTTCAACAATAATAGCAATGTCTTCGATTGGTATCGTTTCCGGATCTGCTTCACATAAACCTAAAAGAACCGCCAAATCAGTAGCATGTCCTTTACCCGTCAGAGATAGTGATCCATATAAATCAACTATTACCCGATCTAATTCATCGAATTTACCCGATTCTCTCAATTTTTTAACCCATGATTGCGCTGCGCGCCACGGACCTAGGGTATGAGAGCTCGATGGACCAACCCCAATTTTCAACATATCAAAAACACTTACAAATTGTGACATTGATAAAAAATGATTAAAAAATTGGTGTAAATTTAAAAAATCCAACTCAATGAGCTGGATTTTTACATATAATTAAATGATTGAGATATTAGAATCCGTAAACAGATTCTTTATCGAATTTTTTAACTAGCATGTAATAGACAACAGCCCGGTATTTATTGCGTTCTGATTTTCCTATGCGCTCCATAACTTCTCCAATCTTTTCATTCAATTCGGGTGTGTCGGCTAATCCAAGTTTCTTCATTAAGAAGTTTTTCTTCACAGTTTCCAATTCACGAGGATCTGACCCTGAAACTGTTTCAGCATCCTTTTTATAAATCGACGGTCCTAAACCTTTAGTAACAGCAGTTAACAATTCGCTATTTGAACGGATATCTCTATCGTCCATAAATTTTTTATATAAGGCTACTTTTTCGTCGAATTTATTCATGGTAATTTAGATTTTAAGTCAATGAAATGTTGTCTACAAAGATAATTAAAAATTGAATGGCGTTTCCACCAATATGATCAGAATTCCTTCCTATGAATTTATGTCATATTGTCACTCAATTTATGCTTTTCCTATAATAAACTGACAAAATTTTATACAAAACGAAATGGCATAGCCTTTGACCTTTAGAATGCAAAACATAAAAACAACTTAAATAATACATATATTATGAGTAAAATTATAGGAATAGATTTAGGAACAACCAACTCTTGCGTTTCTGTAATGGAGGGTAACGAGCCTGTAGTAATTCCTAATGCTGAAGGAAAAAGAACTACGCCATCTATCGTAGCTTTTGTTGATGGTGGCGAACGTAAGATTGGTGATCCAGCCAAAAGACAGGCGGTAACTAATCCTACTAAGACGATATATTCAATCAAGCGTTTTATGGGGAACAAATTCTCTGAATCAAAAAGAGAGGCAGAGCGTGTACCTTATAAAGTGGTAAAAGGTGATAATGACACTCCAAGAGTAGATGTTGACGGGCGTTTATACACACCTCAAGAAATCTCTGCAATGATTCTTCAGAAAATGAAGAAAACTGCAGAAGATTATTTAGGTCAGTCTGTTACAGAAGCGGTTGTTACCGTACCAGCGTACTTCAATGACTCACAGCGTCAGGCTACTAAAGAAGCTGGCGAAATTGCTGGGTTAAAAGTGAGAAGAATTATAAACGAACCTACTGCAGCAGCATTAGCGTACGGTTTGGATAAATCAAATGACGATAAGAAAATCGTTGTGTTTGACTTTGGTGGTGGAACACATGACGTTTCTATCCTAGAATTAGGAGACGGTGTTTTCGAAGTACTAGCCACAGATGGTGACACACACTTAGGTGGTGATGATGTAGATGAAAAAATCATCAATTGGTTAGCAGACGAATTTAATGCTGATGAGAACATGGATTTAAGAAAAGATCCAATGGCATTGCAACGTTTAAAAGAAGCGGCAGAGAAAGCGAAAATCGAATTATCTAGCTCTTCTTCTACAGAAATTAACTTACCCTATATTACGGCTACAGCAAGCGGTCCAAAACACTTGGTAAGAACCTTAAGTAGAGCAAAATTTGAACAATTAATTGACGACTTAGTAAAAAGAACTATCGAGCCATGTAGAACTGCTTTAAAGAGTGCAGATTTATCGACTTCAGATATTGACGAAATTATCTTGGTTGGAGGATCAACTCGTATTCCTGCCATTCAGGCTGCAGTTGAGCAATTCTTCGGAAAAGCACCAAGTAAAGGTGTGAACCCAGATGAAGTTGTATCATTAGGAGCCGCTATCCAAGGTGGTGTACTTACGGGTGATGTAAAAGACGTTTTATTATTAGACGTTACACCATTATCTCTGGGTATCGAAACGATGGGCAATGTATTTACGAAATTAATCGAAGCGAATACAACGATACCAACGAAGAAGTCACAAGTATTCTCTACGGCGGTAGATAATCAGCCATCTGTTGAAATCCATGTGTTACAAGGCGAAAGAGCAATGGCAGCAGACAATAAAACAATAGGTAGATTCCATTTAGATGGAATTCCACCATCGCCAAGAGGTGTTCCTCAAATTGAGGTGACTTTTGATATCGACGCCAATGGTATCATTAATGTAAGTGCTTCTGATAAAGCGACAGGAAAATCACAAAACATCAGAATTGAAGCATCTTCTGGTCTTTCTGAAGAAGAAATTAAAAAGATGAAAGCTGATGCTGAAGCGAACGCAGAGGCCGATAAAAAAGCAAAGGAAACGGCCGAAAAAATCAATGGTGCAGATGCCATGATTTTCCAAACTGAAAAGCAATTAAAAGAATTCGGTGATAAATTATCTGCTGATAAAAAACAACCGATCGAAGATGCTTTAGGTGAATTGAAAACCGCTCATGAATCGAAAGACCTTGCTCAGATTGATGCAGCGATGGAAAAGATTAATGAAGCGTGGAAGGCGGCATCAGAAGAAATGTATGCTGCTCAGCAGCAAGGAGGTGCCAATGATGCTACAAATAATGAAGGCACAACAAGTGATTCAAATCAAGGTGATAACGTAGAAGACGTTGACTTTGAAGAAGTGAAATAATTGTTATGTCTAAACGACTCGTTTAACTCCTGTAAAGTAAAAAACGTGACCTTCATAGGTCACGTTTTTTATTTGATTCATTTTAACTCTACGTTTTCATTTAGACGGCATTGTAATCCAGTAAAAACTAATATCTAATCGGTAATTTATTGGTATCTTGTAAAGGTAAAAAGCGACTTACAAACCCAATTTACAATCATGAATTTCCGTTTTATTTTTAGTGTTTTCCTTCTAATCACATGCTTCTCCCTACCTGTAAATTCTCAAGAAAAAGTAACCTTAACAATTCACATTGAAGGAATTAAAAAAAAGGAAGGAAGTATTTTAGTAATGTTAAGTAACTCAGAGGCATCTTTTCTTACTGAAGGAGAAGGATTCAAAGTAAGTGCAAATGATAATAAGGCAACGGTACGTTATCTGGTACAAAAAGGGGAGTATGCGTTTTCATTTTTCCATGATAAGAACGATAATGGTAAGTTTGATACCAATTTTTTAGGAATTCCGAAAGAACCCTATGGATTTTCGAACAATGCAAGCGGTTTTATGGGGCCTCCTAGTTACGATAAGGCCAAATTTACTATTTATAAAAACACAACGATGACTGTCTCATTTTAATGCGAGCACTGTACTTGTTGTTAATCGTATTTAAAAGAAAGCATCCAAGCACTGTCATGGCTTTAAAGTTACAAGGATTTTGTTCGTCCGCCATCCACAGGAACATTGATCCCTGTAATATAACTGGCTTTTTCACTGGCTAAAAACGCAATAGCTGCTGCTGTTTCTTCTGGTTTTGCAAATCGTTTCATCGGCACGTAATTCTTCATTATTTCTTCCATCTGTGTTTCTGAGGTACCTTCTTTACGCGCCTTAATACCAACGATTTCGTCCAGTCGAATCGTCTGTGTAAAACCAGGAAGCACATTATTGACAGTTATTCCAAATTGCCCTACTTCTACTGATAAAGTTTTCGCCCAATTGGCAACCGCATTTCGAATGGTATTACTCACACCTAATCCAGGAATAGGCTCTTTCACAGATGTTGAGATTACGTTGATAATTCTTCCAAAACCCTCTTTTTGCATATATGGTAGACAGGCCTGCGTAAGTAATTGATTGACCAGTAAATGCATAGAAAATGCACTTAAAAATTGTTCTGGTGTCGCTTGAGAAATCAATCCACTTCTTGGTCCTCCAGTATTATTGATTAGGATGTGA
>JALQZD010000244.1 GCA_023258495.1 Polaribacter sp. | reverse complement strand
TCCAATTTAGCAACAATTCCATCCATAGAGAACACACCATCGGTAACAATTATCTTGAATCTATGATTGTATTTGTTCGCCTCGATCAATTGTTCCTCCAGCGATTGCATATCATTATTGTCGTAACGATATCTCACCGCTTTGCACAATCGAACTCCGTCAATGATAGAAGCGTGATTCAAACTATCTGAAATAATCGCATCGTCCTTTGTCAATAAAGGCTCAAAAACCCCTCCGTTCGCATCAAAACAAGCCGCATACAAAATTGTATCTTCTGTTCCATAGAAATCGGCAACTTTTTGCTCCAATTGTTTATGAATATCCTGAGTTCCACATATAAATCGTACCGATGACATTCCGAATCCGTATTCATCCATGGCGTCTTTTGCAGCCTGAATCACGTCCGGATGATTAGACAATCCCAAGTAGTTATTTGCGCAGAAATTGATGACCTCCTCACCCGTATTTATCTTTATGACAGCGTCTTGTGATGATGTAATAATTCGTTCTTTTTTGAACAACCCCGCCGCTTCAATATCTTGCAATTCCTTTTCTAAATGCTCTTTAATGCTATACATAATTGATTGTTAATTTGCCACAAATTTACAGCTAATTATTGAACTTCGTGGATATCAATATCATCATTCAAATAGACTAAAATCATTTTTTGAACCTCAAAATTTAATTGTTTTATGACACTCGAATAATTGCGAATTTGTGCTTTATGTTTTTCTTCTGGCTGACCTGTTTTATAATCAATAATGACAGCCTTTTGACCTTTAATTAAGAGTTTGTCTGGTTTTACAATTTGATGAAACCCATCTGTCAATTCTCGCTCATTGAAGGATTCATATTCACCAGAGAAATAATTCATCAATTTGGGATGTGAAACAACTTTGTCCAAAAGGGTTTTGATTTCCTCGGAAGCTGATTTAGCTATCAATCCTGCATTCACATCATTTTGAATTACGGCGTCAATTTCTTCTTCAGAATTTATTCGAGCCAGCATGTCATGAATTAAATTTCCATACGCAATGGCTTTCCCTCTATCGGTATCCCATAATTTAGAAGAACTATTTAAAAGTGCCAATTGATGATCTTTCCAGCTCACTGAGGTAAATTCGGTTTGATTTTTAGCGTTTGAATCCGAATTTGATTTCTGACTTTTTCGCTGTTTACTTCCAAATGTATAGTCCGATTGCATGTCTTTCCACAATCCTTTTTGTTGCAAATAATCGATGAACATTCCTGAGAAATAACTGGTGTTCAATTCTCCTTTGGAAGTGAGTCCATCATTCCCTGTAATCACATACAATTGTTCCACCGAACGCGTTAAGGCTACGTATAATAAGTTGATGTTGTCTAACTCATTTTGAGATTTATTTCGATTATAAATTTCTTCACCTTGCGCATCTGCTTCCAATAAATTTTTGGTCGTCGGCACTAAAAATGGCGGTAATTCTTTATTCAACTGAGACCCATCATACCAATCCTGTGATTTCCTTAAGTCATGAATATTCAAATCGCACGGAAATACCACTACCGGAAATTCCAATCCTTTCGATTTGTGAACCGTCATAATACGAACGGCATTTTTTTCTCAGCCGCAGAAATGCTCAATTTATCTTTTTTTAATTCCCAGAATTCAATAAAATCGGCAATGCTATCACCTTTTTTCTGTCGATCTAACAAGACGTCCAATAGAAACTTTAAATGCGCATCAGAAGCTGTGTTTAGGGCAAATAGTCTCACTAATTCTTCGGCAATTTCATAGATAGATAACCCCAAAAATTGATCAAAGGAAAACTGAACTCCATAGCTTTTCAGATTTGATAAGAAAACATCGTCATCAGTAACCAAAGCATTTGAAAAAAATGCATGCTTTTCTTCATTGATTCCCAAATGATCATATAGGAAATATAAGATATCAAATTTCAATAGGTCATCATTTCGATTCTGGAACAGTCGAAACATGTTGACTAAAAACTTCACCTTCTCACTATGCTGCAACAGTAAGGTTTCTGATGAAATAACATCAATATGTTTTTCGGATAAATAATTGGCCACTGCGACACCCGCATCATTTTTTCGAACCAAAACACAGATTTCATCCAAATCATAATCCGTTTGCAACTTTTGAATCGTTTGATAGGTTTGTTCGGCATATTGCTCAAGCTTTTGGTCTTGTTTTCCGTCGAGTTCTAAAAATCGCAACGAAACAAATCCACCTATCTTGTCATTGAGTTTTTGCTGGTTCTCATTGATATACAACTGACCATAATTGGGATCTTGAAAATAGCCTGCGATATGAGTAAAAAACGCATTGTTGAAATCGATGATCTCGGAATAACTTCGATAATTTCTCGGAAGTTGATGGGTGGTTTTATGAACCTGAAACGTATTCTGATTTTCATCTCCCAACTCGATAAACTGCTCTGCTTTTCCACCGCGCCATCGGTAAATCGATTGTTTGGCATCACCAACCAAATACAATCGGCTATTTTCCTGGGCCAGTGCATTGTTCAGCA
>JALQZD010000191.1 GCA_023258495.1 Polaribacter sp. | reverse complement strand
AACATCGTTTGAACCATTCGATGTTGTGGCTGTTTTAAAGGAACTGCGAACCTCGATCCTTTTTGGTACACCTTGATCTGGTGTTTTAAAAGAAACTCGACAAATGCTTTATTTCGATTTCTGTCATAAGCATCTCCGAATTCGTAAGCTGCAAATCCAGATTTTGCTTTTTGAGTTACTGCTGATTTGAAAAAATCTTGTTGATATTTTCGAAGTGTGGCTTTATTCTCTACTGCCGCCTTTATGGTAGCAATACTGGATTTATATTGATTTCTGATGGTAAAAGGAAATGTAATTTTTCCATAATCCGTATCCTGAACATGACCTCTTGAGCTCGCCTGCTCAAATAATAATGCTAAGGCACCCTGTAAATCTGGATAAGAAGATCCATACCCCGGATAAGTCCCATCAAAGGATTCTTTCGTGTAATATAATGATCCGATATCATCTAAAGCTGTTGAATAATAGGTGGCGAACAAATCATTCAAATCCTCATAATTTTCTTTTGGCATAATCGGATCTGCCGATCCGATTGGCTTCATCGGTTCGAAGAAATAATGACTGTTGGTTCCCATTTCATGGAAGTCGGTTACCACATTCGGATACCATTTATGATACCAGGCCAATTTTCCTTGGCTCTCAGGATTCACCGCTAACAGCCAGTCACGATTTAAATCGAACCAGTAGTGATTTGTTCTGCCCCGAGGCCACATTTCGTTGTGCTCTGCATCAATATTATCGGATACCAATTGTTTGGCTTTATACTGATTTGCCCATTGTGTATGGCGATCTCTTCCATCAGGATTGATAGTTGGATCAATAAAAACCACAGCATTATTAAGGTAATTGGTTACCTCCGGACTATTTGAAGCAACTAAAGTGTAAGCGGTAAGCAAAGCCGCTTCCGAACTCGAAGGTTCATTTCCATGCACATTATATCCCAATTGAACGAACACAGGAAGCTCATCATAATTTGTCGGATTCAAATTCGGATTTACAAATTGTAAGTGCTTTTCTTTAATCGATTCGAGATTTTTCAAATTCTCGGGAGTCGAAACACGAAGCATTACCAATTTGCGTCTTTCATGGGTATATCCATAAATTTCAATTTCAGCACGATCAGATAATTCGGCAAGTCTATATAAATACGAGACTATTAAATCATGACGCGTATGTTGTTCACCAATGCCATACCCAAGGAATTCTTGTGGGGATGGAATTTTGGAATTGAACGGTTTTTTATCTCCAAAAAAATAGTCCTGTGCACAAACAGTCAAAGAACTAATCCATAAAATAGTAGTAAAAAGTTTAGTAACTCGATTCATAAATTAACAATTAGAGCTTCTAAAATACGATTTAAAAATCACAACCCTAAACTGTAAAAAACAAAAAAGACTGTCTTTCGACAGCCTTTAATAATAATCGCATGTAAGTTTATCATTCTGCAATTAATTCTTTATTATCAATAGCTGCTGGAATGATTACAGTAACATATTTATGACTATTGAAGAATTTTTTACCAGATGCCAAAGCAATTGTAGCTACCGTCGATCCATCAGAATTTTGATCTATCGCAGTCACTTTAACTTTAGCTCCCTGAATGTTATTAAAGTTTACAATTCCACCTTTCTTAATCACAAAATTAGATTTTGGGAATTTAATGTATTTATAATTGTTGCTTTCAACGGAAGCAATGGTAAATGTGTCACCAACATTTACTTCTTGACCCTTAGCAGTATATGACAATAATCCTACTGCAAAAATGAATAAAAGAATTTTTTTCATGGTTGAAAATTTTGAAGTTTCCTACAAAGATAAATGTTAAAAATTTATTTGATTGTTAAAATAATGGATTTTAATAATAGATATCAAAATTTTTTCAACATAAAATTAGCATATCAGTAATTTTTAGAAAAGTTAAACTTGGTCTAAAATCTAGAATTTTGAATTTACAAATAACATATAATGCTTATTTTTAGCGTTTGATGAATTTTAACACCAACTCATGAAATTTGCAATCCGACTATTTTTCGTTTCTCTACTTTTTTTAGCATGTCAAACAGAACAAAAAGAAAAGGTAGAAGACACATTTGTTGAAGATAACTACACCAAAATTGAGGTTGATATTCCAATGAGAGATGGAGTAAAACTACACACTACCATTTACGCTCCAAAAGACAAGAGTACAACCTACCCAATTCTTATGCAACGAACTCCTTACAGCTCAAGACCTTATGGAGAAGGAGAAATGAGAACAAGAATTGGCCCGAATGAACACCTCATGCGCGATAAATATATTATTGTTTACCAAGATGTTCGTGGCCGCTGGATGAGTGAAGGGGTTTATGACAACATGAGAGCCTACATTCCGAACAAAAAAGATGCAACACAAACAGACGAACCATCTGATACCTATGATACCATTGAATGGCTAATCAATAATGTCGAAAACAATAATGGTAACGTTGGAACCTGGGGGATTTCTTATCCTGGGCATTATGCCACAACATCTACCATTGATGCACATCCTGCTTTGAAAGCGGCTTCACCACAAGCTTGTATTGGGGATTTCTTTTTTGATGATTTCCATCACAATGGAGCCTTTCTGTTGAGCTACTTCAGAGCAATTTCCTTATTTGGGACCTACAAGGACACGCCAAGAGATACTGCTTGGTATTCTTTTCCAAAAATGGGTACTCAAGATCAGTATCAATTCTTTTTGGACAAAGGACCATTATCAAATTTGAATAGCTATTTTCAATATGATAAATTAGATGTAGCTTCTTCAAAAAAGAAGAATCAGATTGATGATTTTTTCTGGAAAGAAATTGTTGAACATCCTAATTATGATTCGGTTTGGCAAAGCAAAGGCATTATTCAACACTTAGATAAAGTTCCTTCTTCTGTTGCAACCATGGTTGTTGGTGGATGGTTCGATGCTGAAGATTTATATGGACCATTAGAAACCTACAAAGCCATCGAAAAGCACGGAAAAGACAATTACAACACTTTAGTTTTTGGGCCATGGGATCACGGAAGATGGGCAAGAACAATGGTGAAAAACTATGTTGGAAATTACTATTTCGGAGATTCTATTTCTTTAAACTATCAGAAGGAAATTGAAAGTAAATTTTTCAATCATTTCTTGAAAGGTCCTGGTGATGGTAAAACAGGTTTACCAGAAGCGTATGTATTTGATTCAGGTAAAAAAGAATGGAGTTCTTATGATTCCTGGCCGCCTGCAAATGTTTCGAAAGAGAACTACTATCTATCCGATAATCAGGAATTAACAACTTCTAGAAAAGGCAACAAAGGCATCAGATTTGTGAGCGACGTAAAACGACCTGTACCCTATTCCGAAGATATCAAAACGGTATTCACACCTCGTAAATACATGACGGACGATCAGCGTTTTGCCGCAAGAAGACCCGATGTTTTGGTATTTGAAACGGATGTGCTAACGGAAGACATTACGCTAGCTGGTGATATTATGGCCAACTTAAAAGTGGCGACTACTGGAACTGCTGCAGATTGGATTGTAAAAGTGGTTGATGTTCACCCTTCGGATGTTAAAGAAGATAACAAGCAATTACAAGACCATCTTAAAATGAGCAATTATCACTTAATGGTTCGAAGCGAAGTGATGCGCGGAAGATTTAGAGAAAGTTTTGAATTCCCTAAACCCTTTACCCCAAATAAAAAAACGGATGTAAACATTAAATTACAAGATGTTTATCACACATTTAAGAAGGGTCATAAGTTGCAAATTCAGGTTCAAAGCACCTGGTTCCCATTAATCGATTTGAATCCGCAGACCTATGTAGATAATATCTATAAAGCCAAGGAAAGCGATTTTAAAACGCAGACACACACTGTATTTACTGATTCAAATATTGAATTCACCGTATTAAAATAATCACATGAAAAAATTAATTATCCCAGTTTTATTTGCGCTTTGTTTCCAATTGAAAGCGCAAGAAGCCAAACCTGTTTTTAAGGATGGTGAAGCACAGATTGTGGAAGCGTTTAACGATGCTTCCAAATGGATTCGTCATGACTTATGGGTAGAAACAACTGTTGACTCAGACGGTGACGGCCGATTAGATCGTGTTCATGTGGATGTTACCAGACCTCCCCAAACCGAAAACGGATTGAAACTACCGGTTGTGTATGAAACTAGTCCGTACTATGCTGGAGTTGCAGGGGATGCCCCAGGCTTATTCTGGAATGTAAAACACGAATTGGGCGAAAAACCAAAACCTAGAACTCACGTGGAGGTAATCCGCAGAGGAAAAAGACCTATTATATCAAATTCTCAAATTCGGCAATGGGTTCCAAGAGGCTATATTGTTGTGCATTCATCTTCTCCTGGCACAGGTCTTTCTGATGGTGCCCCAACGGTAGGTGGCGATAACGAATCGCTAGCTCCTAAAGCTGTAATTGATTGGTTAAATGGACGTGCCAAAGGATATTCATCTCGAGAAGGAAATGACGAAGTAAAAGCCTATTGGACTACAGGAAAAGTAGGTATGACAGGTACTTCATATAATGGAACATTACCCTTGGCAGCAGCTACCACTGGAGTGAAAGGACTAGAAGCCATCATTCCTGTTGCTCCCAATACTTCATACTATCACTATTATAGATCAAATGGATTGGTTCGCTCTCCTGGCGGATATTTGGGCGAGGATATTGATGTATTGTACGATTTCATCCATAGTGGTAAAGAAGCAAATCGCGCTCGAAACAATACCGTTGTTCGCGATACGGAAATGGCAAATGGAATGGACCGTATTACAGGTGATTATAATGATTTCTGGGCAGGAAGAGACTATCTGAATGAAATGAAACCGATGAAGGCAGCTTTACTCATGTCTCATGGATTTAATGACTGGAATGTGATGCCTGAGCACAGCTATCGAATTTATAAAAAAGCCTCAGAAATGGGACTGCCAACCCAAATCTATTACCATCAAAATGGACATGGAGGTCCACCACCAATGCGAATGATGAATCGGTGGTTTACAAGGTATTTATTCGGAATTCAAAATGAGGTAGAAAATGATCCAAAAGCATGGATTGTTCGAGAAAACAACGAACGTAGCAAACCTACTTCGTATGCGAACTATCCAAATCCAGCAGCTAAAAATGTACAATTACATCTAATTGCAGGGGCACCTGCGGCTGGAACATTAACGATTCGTAGCAACAATTCGAAGGGCACTGAAACCTTAGTTGATAATTATTCGTTTTCGGCTGAAGCTTTAGCAAAAGCAGATTACACAAATCACAGACTAATATATGTATCGCCAATATTGAAAGAGGACTTACATATTTCTGGTACACCTAGTATTACGGTTAAAGCGGCAAGTTCAAAACCAGCTGTAAATTTATCAGTGTATTTAGTATCACTGCCGTGGAATGAAGGCAGGCGGGTAAAAATAACCGATAACATCATTACCAAAGGATGGGCAGATTTACAAAATCACAAATCCATCCGAAAAGGAAAACCTTTAAAACCTGGAAAATTTTATGAAATGACTTTTGATTTTCAGCCAGATGATCAAATCATCAAAAAAGGTCAGCAAATCGGATTGATGATTTTTTCGAGTGACAGCAACTACACATTATTGCCAAAACCAGGAACCGAACTTACTGTAGATTTAGGAGGAACCACCCTAACTATCCCTGTTGTTGGGGGTCTTGAGAAATTTAAAAATGCTACGGAATAATGGTGATACTTTGAAAGTACTTTTAACTCTTTCATGCATTTTTTTAATGAATTTTGATTCCTATAATCAGAACATAAAAAAACATTTATGGAAAGATCGAGTGCTAATCATTGAGAGCGAAAATACCCGGAATACATTGTATCAACAGCAAATTGAAGTGTTAAAAAATGATGCTAAAGGATTAAAAGAACGGAAATTGGT
>JALQZD010000088.1 GCA_023258495.1 Polaribacter sp. | reverse complement strand
GCTCTGATTACGTGTAATATTGGTTGATTTTCGTGTATATTAGGTTGAATTCCTTATAATTTAAGCAAAAAAAAGCTCTGATTCTTCAGAGCTTTTAATTTTATTTTGATTTGTATTTATTGGAATATCGTTTCCAAAGCTTCGTTTGATGACTATCCAAACTTATTTTTCTGCCTTGAATAAATGCATGTGTGATCCTATTGGATTTCATATCTAACGCATCACCTTCAGAAATAAATAAGGTGGCATCTTTCCCGGTTTCAATGGTTCCTGCAAAATTGTCAATGCCAAGGATTTTAGCAGCATTACCGGTTAATAATTGTACAGCTTTCTCCTTATCTAATCCGTGAGCTGCGAATGTTCCTGCATAAAACGGAAGGTTACGTGTATTCATACGCTCCATTTGCCCTTCCATGCCAATTCCGACAATCACCCCTTTATCAGATAATTTTCTAGCAATCGTATATGTGTGATCATAGGCATCGTCTTCAATGTTGGGATTTCTATGAGGTCTGTCTAACACCACAGGAATGTTGTGTTTCACAAGTAAATCCGCTACAGACAGTGCTCCCTCACCACGAACAATTACGATATTATTGATTCCGTTTTCTTTACAAATGGTAATAGCATCTTTGATTTCTTTATGTCCGCTGGCATGAATAAACATCTTTTTTGAACCATCGAATAATCCACGCGTTGCTTCATAAGCAATATTCTTTTCCAGTGGTGTTCCAGCGAAATAGCTTTTTACTTCTTTAAAATAATCTCGGATTGCATCAAGACTAGAAGCATATTTAGGATTTGGTTTCAAAGCAGGATCTTCTCCTAGCCACCATCTGCCTCTTGTAAAGCTTCCTGGCCAATTTACATGGATAGCATCATCTACTTTAATCGCAGCATCCTCCCAGTTCCAAGCATCTAGCTGAACTACAGAAGAAGTTCCAGACATAATGCCACCTCTTGGTGTTATTTGTGCCATCAATATTCCGTTTGGACGCATAGATTCTACAACTTTGCTTTCTGCATTATAAGCAATTAAACTTCTTACATGCGGATTTAAATCTCCAATTTCTTGAAAATCACGAGTTGCTTTTACTGCGTCGATTTCAGCCAGTCCTAATGATGCGTTTACGGCAATAAAACCAGGATACAAGTGTTTACCTTTTGCATCAATAACTTCACCACGTCTGCCAATTTTCATTTTTGCAGAACCAACAAACACTATTTTGCCTTGACTAAACATGATCAATGAGTTTTCAATGATTTTCCCATCTCCTAGATGCGCTGTCGCTCCTTCTATACTAAAATCATTAGTTTGCTTTGGAGCAGGTGTTTGTTGTGCATTGATGCTTACTACGAAGAATAACAACATCAAACTGTATATATATTTTTTCATCTTTCTAGTTTTTTAATTCTTCCATTGTATCACATTCAAAATCGCGATCTTGACGCTTCATAGGGACACGTGTTTTCCCTCCACCAAGCTTCTCTTGCAACATCATATTGATGAGCTTTGCTTTCTCTTTTTTGATGTTTGCGCGCTTTCTCTGGTCTTCTTCACGATCGAAGTATACCTTACCCTCAATAATGGTTTTTTCAACCTTGGCATAAATTGATAATGGATTATGACTCCAGAGAACCATATCGGCGTCTTTACCAATTTTGATGCTTCCAACTCTATCATCGATATGCAAAAGTTTCGCAGGATTGATCGTCACTGTATTCCATGCATCTAATTCGCTTAGACCGCCGTATTTCATTGTCTTGGCCGCTTCTTGGTTTAAACGTCTAGACATTTCTCTGTCATCCGAATTAATTGCCACAGTAACTCCGGCATTGTGCATAATTGCAGCATTAAATGGAATCGCATCAATTACTTCGTATTTATAGGCCCACCAGTCAGAGAATGTAGATCCACCAACTCCGTGTTTTGCCATTTTATCAGCTACCTTATATCCTTCCAAAATATGAGTGAAGGTATTTACATTGAAATCAAATTTCTCTGCCACTTTCATCAGCATATTAATTTCTGATTGTACATAAGAGTGACATGAGATAAAACGTTCCTTATTCAAGATTTCGGCGAGAACTTCAAGTTCAATGTCCTTTCTATACGGTTTTCCGCTTTTTTTCAGCGCATCATATTCTTTCGCTCTTGTGAAGTAATCAATAAATAACTGTTCTACTCCCATACGAGTTTGTGGGAATCGCGTTCCATTTGTTGATCTCGATTGTTTAACATTTTCTCCTAAAGCGAATTTGATGAACTTTGGAGAGTTGTCGTAGATTAATCCGTCGGCATTTTCTCCCCATTTCAATTTGATAATGGCAGATCTTCCTCCAATTGGATTGGCAGATCCATGTAAAATTTGAATCGAAGTTGTACCTCCTGATAAGTTCCTGTAGATATTAATATCATTAGGATCGACAACATCCTCAATAGAAACTTCTGCAGATGAATTGTGTGCGCCTTCGTTAATTGCTGATGCTGCAATATGTGAATGCTCATCGACGATACCAGCTGTTAAATGCTTACCAGTGGCATCAATTATTTTGGCGCCTCTTGCCTTTAAGTTTTTACCAATCTGAACAATTTTGCCATTCTTAACTAATACATCTGTATTTTCAAGCGTACCTTCTTTTTCACTTGTCCAGACCGTAGCATTCTTGAAAAGGATATTTTCTGTCTTGGGCTGAGCGCTATTTCCAAAACCTACATTAGGGAAGCTTACGGGTACAACTTCTGGAGCACTTGCTACTTTTTTACCACCCTTCTTTTTAGCGCTTTTTTTCATGACCTGCTTTGCTGCAGACCATTCCGTTTCATTGCCTTCTTCATCAAAAGCGGTTCCTGTGATTAGCCCTGCATCATTAGCAATTGACCCCAACATTCTGGTAAATCCGTTATCATTTAACGTAATAGATACCCAATCATCTTTAAATGAGAATTTCGCCTTTATTTTTTTACCATCTTTAGTGACACTTCCAGATTGCTTGTTTTCGCTACCTGTTATGTTTAAGATATAATTTGTGTTATTTACACTCAACATGTATTTTCCGGTAATATTGGGAATGTTCATGTCGTTCACCACATTCTTATGACCTAAAATCCAGTTTTCATAAATCTTTGATTTTGAGTCAAAAACATCACCAGAAGTGATGATGAAATTCGCATGGCTCCCCGCATTTAAATTACCAATGCCGCTATTG
>JALQZD010000032.1 GCA_023258495.1 Polaribacter sp. | reverse complement strand
AACGGAATTCCCGATTCGCCTGCACTTTTACATAGGTAATTTGATTTCCATATTGTTGCGGAAGATGATTTTCATCAAAATAGGTGTAGTTGTCAATATTGGTAAAATTCACGGACCCATTTAACCATTTAGAAGCAATAGCAAATCCTAAATCGCGGGTATTTACACGACTAAAATTGTTGCTCCAATTGTAGTCATCGTAACGACTTTGATGCAACAGCATATTAAAATTTGGTGATTTTGAGCTGAGTAATACACTTCCTTTCAGCGTAAACAAACTGTCCTTGTCAAAAACAGCTTCTCCTTTTACGAAACTTCCAGATAACACATTGTTCCCCGGTGTGATTCTGGCATCAGCATTTAACTTGAAATTTTTAATTCTCGCATTCCAATCGGCTCCAAAAGAAAATGCATCAGCCTTAATTCGAGATGCCGTGATCGCACTTGTGGTATTGAGAATGGTATCATATCCGTAATTGACAGATGTGAGATTTGCTTTCACCTTGAATTTCCCTAACACGTATTTCGAATTGAATTCCAAATTGAATTGGTTATCCAGTATTTTTTGTTCTGCAACCGAATTTTCGGCTGTCGTGGGATGTACCGATCCGAAGATGGCTGTTGTTGTAGAACTTTGATCAAACCTATAATCTTTCGTTTCTGAACGAAAGA
This sequence comes from Polaribacter sp., assembly GCA_023258495.1. Lineage (GTDB taxonomy): Bacteria > Bacteroidota > Bacteroidia > Flavobacteriales > Flavobacteriaceae > Polaribacter. Next base: position 1,729 of record JALQZD010000032.1, on the reverse strand, counting down.
CGTGTCCAATTTTTAGATTCGAAAAATCCTTTTGTGTAGTAGAATCCTTTTTTGCTAACAACTTGTAACTCTGTTCCACATATAGTCGTCTTGAATTGAAGGTGTTTTCTGCATCCAGCAGATTTACATCCAATCGAGATCGGATACTAAAGTTTTTATCATTCGTCTGGAAATTGGTCATGGCTGCATCGGTGAGACCACCACTTTCTTCATGGAAGAAATCCTGCGTTGCAATATGCCCTCGAATTTCATACTGATTTTTCTTTGAGCGATATTGAAAGGTAGTTCTGAAATTACCACTACTTACCAATGATCTTCTGTAGGCTCCCAATGAACGAATACCTTTATAGGACATCGATACATTAAATCTGCGAGAGAAATTGGTGGTAAAAATTAAGTCTACAAACTGTCCTTGTTGCAATCCTGTTTTGTAGGATATCTGAGTAGTGGGTGTGGGCACCTCGTAATACGGAATGTCTTCCACATCCATATAGGCAAATTGTTTTGCTAAAAATCCGATATCGGGTAAAAGAGAAAGGTTGTCATATTCGTAGGCTAATGTATTATAGGTCTGCCCTTGATTGTGGAATTGCAGCAATTCGAAATTGTCTTTTCTAAGGTAATTGAGTTTGTAGAACTTTTGGATGGTTAAGGTAGTATCAATAAAAGACGTGTCTTGAAAAAACGAGAAGATTTTGTAATCCGTAAATTTTGTTTTTCCAGACAGCAGGACTTTTGTTCGATTATTGCTCAATGAATCCGTGCCAAATAGCTTGCGATCTTCTTCGCTAATACGAACATTACCTCCCAATTTTCGTTGTCCGAAAGTTGAAAAGCAAAGGCCTAATAACACTAAAACTAACGTTGATTTTTTCAGCATAATTGAATTGCCACAAAGGCAAAAGTAAACTTTTTAAACGATACTTTTTGTTAATAATTATTTGGAAATCCGTTAAATTGCAACATGCTTAAAATAAATTATAGCGGATTTGAATTTGAGGCCGGAACCGATGAAGCCGGTCGTGGTTGCTTATGCGGACCCGTTGTGGCCGCCGCTGTGATTTTACCTAAAGATTTTAGTCATCCGAGATTAAACGATTCCAAAAAGCTTTCGGAAAAGGATCGTATGATTTTAAGACCGATTATCGAACAGGAAGCTCTGGCTTATGGTGTTTCTTTTGTGATGCAGGAAGAGGTGGATGAAATGAATGTTTTGAAAGCTTCATTAACCGGAATGCACCGTTCCTTAGATCAATTAAAACTACGACCTGAATTTGTTATTGTAGACGGGAATAAATTCAACAACTATTCGAATGTTCCTCATAAAACCATTGTGAAGGGAGACGCCAAATACATGAGTATTGCGGCTGCATCGATTTTGGCAAAGACCTACCGGGACGAATATATGGAGAAAATTCATCAGGAATTCCCAGTATATGATTGGTGTAAAAATAAAGGCTACCCAACCAAAAAGCATCGGGATGCGATTCGCGAATTTGGAGTTACAGTACATCATCGAAAATCCTTTCGATTGTTGCCCGAACAGTTGACCTTAAATTTTGACTGATACTTTTCGTTCTACAAATTCTTCTACTTCGAAGAGGTTTTTAAAATGCTGAAGAATTTTCGTTTTCACCTCGTCTAACGGAACTTTTTGTTGTAATTCAGCTTCTAGCGAAGTCACCGCTTTACCTTTAATACCGCAGGGAATGATATTGTCGAAAAAGCC
>JALQZD010000405.1 GCA_023258495.1 Polaribacter sp. | reverse complement strand
ATTCGTTTATGAATTCGAATTTCAAAATGCTCTCGTGAGTCTTTGTAGACATGAGGGGATCTTAATACACAATAAATACGTTTATCTGTAGGTAAAGAAACTACTCCAACATTATCTACTTTATTATTTTGTGTAATTTCTATTATCTTTTGACATGAGGTATTTAATAATTCATGATTAAATGACTCTAACCTTACACGAATTTTTTCATTCGATTTTATTTCCATAAATTTTTTTGTTTATTTAAGAATTTTAGAAACAAACCCAGCTCCAATTGTTCTTCCACCTTCACGGATAGCAAAACGCATGCCTTTTTCAATCGCAACAGGATAAATGAATTCTGCAGTCATATTGATTCGATCTCCAGGCATTACCATTTCTACACTAGAACCATCATCTGCTGTAAATTGTTGAATTGATCCTGTTACATCAGTTGTTCGTACATAAAATTGAGGTCTATAGCCAGTGAAAAATGGTGTATGACGACCACCTTCTTCTTTAGTTAAAATATAAACTTCAGATTCAAAACTTGTATGTGAAGAAATTGTTCCTGGTTGTGCCAACACCATTCCACGTTCAATATTTTCTCTAGTAACCCCACGTAATAAAATTCCAACATTATCACCAGCAAATCCTTCTTCTAAAGTTTTTTGGAACATTTCAATACCAGTGATAGTAGTTGTTTTAGTCTCTCCAATCCCAACAATTTCGACGTTATCCCCAACTTTAATAACACCTCTCTCAATTCGGCCAGTTGCAACTGTCCCTCGACCTGTAATCGAGAATACATCTTCAATTGCCATTAAAAATGTTTTTTCAACATCACGTTCTGGTGTTGGAATATATTCGTCCACAGCATCCATTAAAGCAAAAACTTTATCAACCCAGGGATTGTCACCTCGTTTAAGATTTGGATTAGAAGAAATTGCTTCAATTGCTTGTAAAGCTGAACCAGGACAAATAGGAATATCATCCCCTGGAAAATTATAAGTTGATAATAATTCTCTTACTTCTAATTCGACTAATTCTAATAGTTCATCATCATCAACTTGGTCTTGTTTATTTAAAAACACAACAATATGTTCAACCCCCACTTGTCGTGCTAATAAAATATGTTCTCTAGTTTGTGGCATAGGGCCATCTGCAGCTGATACGACTAAAATAGCCCCATCCATTTGAGCAGCTCCCGTGATCATATTTTTTACATAATCTGCATGTCCTGGACAATCCACGTGTGCGTAATGACGCTCTTTTGTTTGATATTCAACGTGAGCCGTATTAATAGTAATTCCACGAGCACGTTCTTCTGGTGCCCCATCAATATCTGCATAAGCTTTTGCCGTACTGTCTCCGTCTAACGCTAATGTTGCTGTAATTGCTGCAGTTAAAGTTGTTTTACCATGATCAACATGCCCAATTGTACCGATATTAACATGTGGTTTTGTTCGTTCAAATTTTTCACGTGCCATTTGTAGAAGTTCCTTTAAAATTTAATGTATAGAATTTTAATAAAAATTTATTTACTTTTAGC
>JALQZD010000397.1 GCA_023258495.1 Polaribacter sp. | reverse complement strand
TCAGCAACTATGGCGTCTAATATGGCATCTCCCAAAAACTCTAGGCGTTCATTATTAGTAAATGAAATCTTGTTTGGTTCACGAATTTCTCCTACCGACGAATGCGTAAATGCCTCTTGGTATATTTTGATACGAATTGGACGTACTCCCGTAAGCCGATAAATCGACGTTCGAAGTTGTTTATGTTTAGAGGAAAACAGCAAGTGCCGTGAACTATTCAGCGTATTTTTTGAAAATCACCGAAGCGTTGTGACCACCGAATCCAAAAGTATTACTCAAGGCCACATTGATTTCTCTTTTTTGGGCCTTATTAAGCGTAAGGTTAAGTTCCGGATTGATATGCTCATCAACCGTGCTATGATTAATGGTCGGCGGTACGATTCCATGTTGCATCGCCAAAATTGATGCAATGGTTTCGATAGCACCTGCCGCTCCTAAAAGGTGGCCTGTCATAGATTTAGTTGAATTGATATTGATATTTTTCGCATGACCTCCAAAAACTTCAGAAATAGCCTTCAATTCAGCTACATCTCCCAAAGGAGTTGAAGTTCCGTGGGTATTAATATGATCTACATCTTCTGGCTTGATTCCGGCATTCTCTAAACAGTTTTTCATCACTGCAATTACACCGACACCTTCTGGATGTGGCGCTGTCATGTGGTGTGCATCCGATGACATTCCGCCACCAATCACCTCAGCATAGATTTTTGCTCCTCGCGCTTTGGCGTGTTCTAATTCTTCTAGAATAATTGCACCTGCTCCCTCTCCTAAAACAAATCCATCACGTTCAGCATCAAATGGTCTTGAGGCTGTCTCCGGACTATCATTTCTGGTTGAAAGGGCGTGCATCGCATTGAATCCTCCCATCCCTGCAATAGTTACCGCAGCTTCTGAACCTCCAGTAACAACAACGTCACAAGTGCCTAGTCTAACGTAATTCAAAGCATCAATAATGGCATTTGCAGAAGATGCACAAGCAGAAACTGTGGTGTAGTTGGGCCCCATAAATCCATTTTTAATGGAAATGTTACCAGGCGCAATGTCTGCGATCATCTTCGGAATAAAGAAAGGATTGAATCTTGGGGTTCCATCACCAGAGGCGAAGTTCAATACTTCATTTTGGAATGTTTCCAAACCTCCAATGCCTGCTCCCCAGATAACACCAACTCTAAGTTTATTTACCTCATCGAGGTTTAAGTTGGCGTCTGCAATGGCTTCATCAGAAGCAACCATTGCATATTGGGTAAACCTATCCATTTTACGCGCCTCTTTTCGGCCGATAAAATCGGTAGGATTGAAATTTTTTAGTTCACATGCAAAACGAGTCTTAAATTTTGACGCGTCAAAATAAGTAATTGGAGCGGCTCCACTAATACCATTAATTAAACCACTCCAATACTCATCAATATTATTTCCTATTGGTGTCAACGCACCAATACCGGTAACAACAACCCGCTTAAATTGCATATTGTAATTACTTTTTTGCTTCTTCGATATAGCTGATTGCTTGACCTACAGTTCCAATATTCTCTGCTTGGTCATCTGGAATCTGAATATCAAATTCTTTTTCGAACTCCATGATCAACTCAACAGTGTCTAAAGAATCTGCTCCTAAATCATTTGTGAAGCTTGCTTCGTTCGTTACTTCATTATCATCAACACCTAATTTGTCAACGATAATAGCTTTTACTCTTGATGCAATGTCTGACATAATCTTAATTTTTAAATTTTAAATCGGGGCAAAAATACAAATCTTATTAATTATTACTAATTTTTTGCCTTTAAATTGATTTACAAAATAAGTATAAAAAACGAATGTTTATCAATAAATTAAGGCATGCTAAGTATTTTATTCTTTTTTTTGTAAACCATACTAGAATATGAAAAGAATCGTAATTTTTGCTTCGGGATCAGGTACAAATGCTGAAAACATCATCCGGCATTTCAAAAACCATAAATCTGCTCGAGTAAGCCTAGTTCTTTCTAATAAGGAAAATGCTGGAGTTTTTGAACGTTGTAAAAATGAACAAATCAGCTGTTTGTATTTTAAAAAGGCTGATTTAACGAATTCAGAAACCATCTTAAATCTTCTAAAAAAAGAGGCTGATTTTATTGTTTTAGCTGGGTTTTTACTCAAAGTGCCTGAAAATATAATCCAGGCCTTCCCAAATAAAATTATCAATATTCACCCTGCCTTATTGCCTAAATATGGAGGAAAAGGAATGTATGGAATAAATGTTCATAAAGCTGTCAAAGAAAATAGTGAATCCCAAACAGGAATAACCATCCATTTTGTGAATGAACATTATGACGAAGGAGGAATAATTTTCCAGGCAACGACATTAGTAGAAGAGACCGATACACCAGCAACTATTGCTGCAAAGGTTCATGAATTGGAGTATGAACACTTCCCGAGAGTTATTGAGGAAACCATTTTTAAATATGCCTAAGAAAAAATTTTATGTGGTTTGGAAGGGCAAAAAGCCTGGGGTCTATTCATCCTGGAAGGTTTGTAAAGAACAAATTGACGGATTTGAAGGGGCTCAATACAAATCTTTCTTAAGTATCGACGAAGCAGAACAGGCATTTAAAGGGAAATACGAGGACTACAAAGGGAAAGACAGCAAAAAGGTAAAACTTACGGAGGCAGAGAAAGCAAAATACGGACAACCTATTTTGGATAGTATCGCTGTAGACGCCGCTTGTTCGGGAAATCCAGGCGCATTGGAATACCAAGGCGTATATACCAAAACCGAAAAGGGTTTATTTAAAAAAGGACCCTACACTAAAGGGACAAATAATATTGGTGAGTTTTTAGCTTTAGTGCATGCGCTTGCGTTTCTAAAACAAAGGAACAAACCGAAGATGGTCATTTATTCCGATTCGAAAATTGCCATGTCTTGGGTCCGTCAAAAGAAGTGTAAAACCAAATTAGTATTTACTGAGGAAAACCAGGAATTAAAAAAACTGATTACCCGAGCCGAAGTTTGGTTGCATAACCATAGTTATACCAATCCAATAAAGAAATGGGAAACCAAAGCTTGGGGAGAAATCCCAGCTGATTTCGGAAGGAAATAATTCCTGTCATTAATCTCAGTGCTGCTTCTTTTTTAGCATACCTCTTTTTTTTGATGCCTTAGGATTTCAAGATATTTTTATTTTAATAAAAAATGATTTGAATCCAATAAAAAAAGCGAAAAACTACTGTTTTTCGCTTTCCTATGATTAATTTTCTGAAACGAACTTTATCTCCTTAATCCTTTCATCTTTACCTATGTGAAAGAATAATGATACCGATCCAGTATCTGCATCTGTAAAAACAAAACTGCTTGCATCTATATTATATTTATAGTTCTTTAAATCAGACTTGGGACTGCCAAGTTTCAAGACAACTCCCTTAATACTCAGAGAGATTAAATTCGACCTTATAGAAATCCATGATAAATCATACTCTCCGCTACTTTCTTCATCTTCAAAACCCATTGATATTTCAGAATTGAAAATAAATTTGGATGGATGCGGCGCAGAATTATCTTGCTTTTCGATTAATGAATCACCTAAAAAAGAAATTAATTGATCTAAGTCCCCATAAGTAGTCATGATATCTCCTAAGCTTGTGCCTTCGACCTTAATTTGATCAAAAAGCTCTTGATCAGAAAGTAAGTTTTGTTGAGCCTGTGCGTCCTCAAATACAAAAAGAACCAATAAATAAAGTACTCGCATTACTACATGTTTTATGTCATCTCGATATAGTAGATTTTCTTAATTTTACCATTACCATCAAGTTCAAAGGCCAGATAGTTATTACATCCATCACAATATTGAAAAACGACACTTTTACCACCGTCTGTTCTATTATTTAATGTTACATTTCCTAGTTCATTATAATGACTTCCTAGGTTAACTGTTTTTCCTTTGATGGTGACTCTCCAATTAGAGTTGGTTATTTCAAACTTGCTTATTGTCGGATATTCAAGTGAACCTATAAGCCCTGAAAACCCAATACGAAAGCCATCATATTCATAGTTATAAAACTCCCCATCTGGATCAATGTCCGATCGCTGAATATCATGGACAAATAAAGCCGTTAATTTGCTTTGATCACCATAAGTTTCTTTAAGTTCTAAAAAAGATACATCATTAATCCTGATTTCAGAAAAATCTGATTTACTCAATAAATTTGAACTTACCTGTGAACACAGAACAAAGGGAAGTATTAGTAGGGTTAATAAAATTAATTTTTTCATGATTTATTTTTTTAGTTACAATTCGTATTATTTGTAGAATTACCATTATCATCAATGTCTGAATGAAAATAATCCCTTGGGTCTACCAAATCGAAGTTCTTATACGCCCATGATGAAGAACCATTGTGAACACTAACCTCAATATGTAAATGAGATTCAACAGTCCCGCCAGAAATAGCCATTTTCAGATTACCCGAATCTCCTTGGTAACCAATTATATCTCCAGCCTTAACATAAGTAAGAGGACTACTTGTTTGTAAAATTCTATTTTCTTTTTGTAAATGGAAGTATGAGGTAATAAAGGTTTCTCCATTAATTGTAGTTTGAATTCTTGTGTAATAACCTGCGCCATCGCTATCATATTTGGTAGAGTAAATAAACCCATCATACATCGCAAAAATCGGATCTCCATAACTACTTTTTAAGTCGATTCCATTATGGCTTTTGTTTTTAGGTGTTGAACAATCGGTGGCTCCATATCGAGTGCAGCCACCTGAAGAAGAATTTCCAAACATTCCGCCTACAGCTCCCGACTTTCCTTTTTGAGGAGCAACATGTAATCCTCCAGCAATTGGATTTCCTGGACAGGGTTTTTTTATGCATTCATTCAAATCATTTCTGGTATACCCCTCTTTACAAATACAGTTCTTTTTATCGGAATCCAATTCTTCATTTGCTCCACAGGAAGGCGTACTATTCGATCCTGAAGTGGAACCTCCTCCAGGTGGCCATCCTCCGCATTCTACTTCACAACCTGAATTTCCTCCATCTAGTTCTTGCTGATAAATAGTTGAAATGGAGACGTAAGGTGTAGGTTTAGAGGCCACAATTACCACTTCACTTAAGTTTTGAGTATTACAAACACAATATTCATTATCAGCCGAATGCCCGCATGACTGTCGACATTCTGCACTATCGGTTTTTCCGGCGACATCCTCTCTAAAGGTATATGTGCTTGTTAATAAATTGTTCTCAAACCATCCGCCACCATAAAAGTGCCCTTCCAAATCAGACAAGATCACTTCTCCAGTAAAACTTGTAGATTTCTCATCTTTCTTTAAATAATGAACAACTTTTGCCTTAACCTCATTATTAACCTTCAACATCACAATACGACTACTATACCCTTCATCTGCTGTTTGAACGGGGGCAACGAGTAATTCCTGATCTGAATTCGCAATAAGCTCTGATTTTAATGCATCTATATCCACATTCTTTATATAGTTGTTTGAGTTCTTAAAATTCCGATTTGATAAAAACTGAATCGCTTCACTTTTAGTTACGGTAGAAAATTCACTCAAATTTTCTGTTTCTAATTGATCACTACAGCCCATAGCAAAGCCGATAACAATCAATAAATTGATGATTTTAAATTTCTTTTTCATAATAAATTTTTTAGCAATTATTTTTTAAGTTTTTTTATCCCGTTCCAACTAAAAAGCTTCAAAAAAATTGGTGAGTATTCGCTCATTCGAAAGCAAAAACTCAGAAAAGGTGTGATATTTACATAGGCATTAATTTTGGTTGAGTGAATTTTCATCCTCTTGTGATCAATTATAGTCATCTGTTCATTCCAGGTTTCCTCGAGTAAAACACAATACGATCGATTGACTACTTCATTATTCACGAAAGGACTTTCAAGTACTTAAAAAATATTCGTGGAGCATTGCGGTAATCCGCAACGTAGAAAAAAATCTAAATTTTAAATACTGGATAATCACAACCTTTAACTTTTTATAACCAGGCCTTTGTTAGAATAATTTTTATCTTTGACAGTCTCTAAATTTCAAGGATTTTCAATGGTTTGCATACGAAATTTTAGTTTTTTTTTATTCTCCTTTATTCTCCTTTATTCCTGTGACAAAAAGGATGAAAAAAATTATTTGTTTCAGGAATTAAAATCCTCAACTACTGGGGTACACTTTTCAAATATCCTTGAGGAAAATGAAGCGCATAGCATCATCAATTACATCTACTTTTATAACGGAGGAGGCGTAAGTACCGGCGACATTAATAATGACGGATTGCCCGATTTATATTTCGTTTCCAATCAGGATGAAAACAAATTATACTTAAATAAAGGTAACTTCGAATTTGAAGACATCACCAAAAAAGCAGGCGTAGCCGGATCATCCGACTGGAGTACCGGAAGCTCCATGATTGATATTAATGGAGACGGATTTCTAGATATTTATGTGTGTGCCGTTTCTGAATTATTGGATTTTAAAGGCCATAATGAGTTATTCATCAACAATGGGGATGGAACATTCACCGAAAAATCTGCTGAATACGGATTGGATTTTAAAGGTTATTCTACACAGGCCTATTTCTTTGATTTCGACAAAGACAACGATCTCGATGTGTATATCGTAAACCACGCTGTACACACTTCTCTTTCACACGGACCAGCCAAACAACGGAACAAACGTGCTCCTTTGGTTGGGGACGTCTTACTTCAAAACAATAATGGAAAGTTTGAGGAAATTAGTGAAAAAGCAGGAATTTACGGTGGCGTAAACGGATATGGATTGAGTGCATCCGTCTCTGATTTTAACAACGATGGCTGGGATGACATTTACATTTGTAATGATTTTCATGAGGACGATTA